>CAZQIK010000055.1:0-7696 GCA_964593085.1 uncultured Spirochaeta sp. | reverse complement strand
TGTAGAGGCCATTGACCATGCACGCGAAGCCGAAGTACCGATCATTGTAGCCATTAACAAGATTGACCTACCTGGTGCTAATCCGGATCGTGTTAAGCAACAGCTCTCGGAACACAATCTTATCCCGGAGGCCTGGGGCGGCTCGACACTTTACTGCGAAATTTCAGCACTCAAACGCCAAGGCATCGATGAGCTTTTAGAAACCATCATGCTACAAACCGAGGTAATGGAACTCAAGGCAAACCATGACGCGCCAGCCGAAGGGAAGGTGATTGAGTCTCGTATTGATCCAGGTCGAGGAACCGTTTCTACTGTGCTCATTGAGCGGGGAACCTTGCGTGTTGGGGATAGCTTTATCGCGGGGATTTTCCCTGGGAAGGTACGAGCTATGTTTAACGACCGTGGTGAGCGAGTAAACGAGGCAACCCCGTCGATGCCGGTTGAAATTCTTGGTTTTACCGGTGTACCGGATGCCGGAAACCCCTTCCAGGTTACCGAGAGCGAGAAATACGCTCGACAAATCGGTACGAAACGACAGGAGCTTCGCAAGGTCGAAGAGGCAAAGAACGTTAAGAAAATTACGCTCGACAATCTCTACGACAGCATTCAGGCCGGAGCAATTCAAGAGCTCAAAGTTATCATTAAGGGCGACGTTCACGGTTCTGTTGAGGCGCTCCAGTCAACGCTGGAAAAACTCTCTACGGCCGAGATCCGTCTGGTAGCAATTCACAGTTCTGCTGGCGCAATCAACGAAAACGACGTTATGCTTGCAGCAGCTTCCAATGCAATCATTGTAGGTTTTCACGTACGACCTACCCCGCGCGCTCAAGCAGTTGCTGAGCAGGAAAAGGTAGAGATTCGCAAGTACAACATTATCTATGACGCAGTTGAAGATATTCGGTCTGCTATGGAAGGAATGCTTGCGCCCGACCTCAAGGAAGAAGCGCTCGGTACCGTTGAGGTTCGTGATACGTTCAAGGTTCCTAAGATTGGCACTATCGCCGGTTGTTATGTGACCAGCGGGAAAGTGCGCCGTGGAGCAATGGCTCATATAATTCGAGACGGTATAGAATTGCATACGGGGAAAATTTCTTCACTCAGACGTTTTAAGGACGATGCACGCGAAGTAGATTCAGGATACGAGTGCGGTGTAGGTATTGAAAAGTTCACCGACCTTAAACAGGGTGACCTTCTTGAAGTCTTTGAAATGACGGAAGTTGCCAAGAAACTTGGTGCACCACTTTCGGATAAAAAAGACGAGAAGAAGGCTCCCAAGGACCAGTCATGAGCGGACATAGACTCGAGCGAGTTGAGAGTCTCCTTACCGAGGAAATCGGCAGACTCATCCTGAGCGGTGAAATTAAGGATCCACGGGTAGACACCATGGCGGGAGTGCATGGAGTCAAGGTATCAAAAGACCTTACTCATGCCCGTGTGCGTATTTCTGGATACTTGGAACCCACTGCACTTGAAGCGGCGGTAGAAGGATTAAACAGTGCTGCCGGTTTTATACAGAAACGCCTTGCCAGTCGAATAACCCTACGTGTCACGCCTCGTCTTCAGTTCGTGATAGATACGAGCATACAAGAGGGCTTCCGAATCAACAAGACAATTGAGGATATCGTGCGTTGAGTAGCGCGCCGTGCGGGCTTATAGTACTGCACAAACCAACGGGAATTACCTCATTTCGGTCACTTAACAGAGCAAAAAAAGCTTTGGGTACGAAAAAGATTGGTCACACAGGAACCCTTGATAAGTTTGCTTCAGGGGTGTTGCCTGCACTTGTCGGAACCGCGGCCCGGTTTAGTTCGTTCTTTATGGATCTTCCCAAAACATATACCGCGACAATCCGTTTTGGCAGCACTACAACAACCCTAGACCCTGAGGGTGAACCGGCGGGCATAGGTCCCTTACCTACACCCGACGCAATACATCTGGTAACGCGAGCTTTTGTAGGTGAAATTGAACAACTTCCGCCTGACTTTAGTGCTTTGCATGTAAATGGTCGCCGGGCCTCGGACATCGCTAGAAGCGGAGAGAAACCCGTCCTCAAGGCTCGTACGGTGTGCATTTATGAACTCAACGTACTCTCATGCTCCGAGACCGAGGTAAAGATTAGAGTAGTGTGCTCTCGGGGTACCTACATTCGCGCACTTGCTCGTGATATTGCCAAAAACCTGGGAACGGTTGCTTATTTGTCCGAGCTCGAGCGCTCGGCAGTAGGAAGCTTTACTCTTGATGCAAGTGTGAATCCAGACCACATTCGCGGCGTTCAGGATTTACTTCCAATTGAAGCTTTTCTGGAAGCCCTCCCAGCAATTGTGCCCCGCAAAGCACCACTAAAAATGGCAGATGCCGTGCGATATGGCGTGCCTTTGAGTCCACAGATGTTTAGCCTGCCGCCAGATCAGCCCGAGACATCAGCCCTCTTATCGCAAGCAGGAGAGTTTCTTGCGCTCTCGGAGTTTGACGGAACTGAGTTCCGATATCGATTTGTAAAACCAAGGGATAACGAATGAAAGTAGTAGGGTGGGACTTGCTCACCACACGCAGCATGCGCATTTTGGAACCTTTGTCTATGGCCTTAGGCGTTTTCGACGGGCTTCATCGCGGGCACCAAGCCCTCATTAAGCATGCCTGTGAATACGGCGACGGAGCTGCTGTCGCAGTGCTCACTTTTATCCCAAATCCCAAGAAAGTTGTCGCACCGTGGAAATACGGCGGTAATTTAGACAGCTATCGACTCCGACTTGAGCTCATGGAGGCGGCCGGTGTCGAGTATCTGATTGTGGTTGGCTTTACCGAGGCATTTGCACGTGTCCCCGGCAGGCGCTTTCTTGATGAGCTCAAGCGAGCTGTTGATCCTAAATTGGTGGTTATTGGGCAAAGTTTTAGGTGTGGGCATAAAAACAGTACCGACTGTGGTGAACTTGCTACACACCTTGGTCGTCACGGCATCAGGGTTGACATCATCCCACCTGTTGTAGATAATGTTCTTCGAGAAACAATCAGTAGCACCAGTATCCGGAAAGCCCTCTTACAGGGTGACCTGGTTACTGCTGAAAGACTCTTAGGGCGTAACTACGCAGTGGATATAGTGGAACCTGGGACAGCAAGCTCCAAGCACGAACTACGATTCGCAAAAGCGAAACTTGATCAACTCATACCTGGTCCAGGACATTACTCCGCCCGCTTGCATTTCGGGGACGCAGAAACTGAAGGTGTTGTAATCACCACCGAGGACAGCCTTATCGTCCCAAATGCCGCAAAAGAGCTACATCGCATCACGTTTTACGCCAACAACACACAGAAGGAGTAGTGGAATGCCGCTAGCAAAAGAACAGACTAAGGAAATCGTCTCCAATTTTGGAGCCTCGGATAAGGATACGGGCAACACCCGGGTCCAAGTTGCATTATTGACCGCTCGAATAACCGAACTCACTGAACATTTTAAGACACATAAGAAAGACCACGCATCACGGCGTGGCCTGCTGAAGCTTGTTGGTCGTCGCCGACGTTTACTTGCATACCTTAAGTCAAATGACCTTGAAGGTTACCGCAGCCTTATTCAGCAGCTTGGCCTCAGAAAGTAAAGTAGGAGTTTATGAAACAAACAGTCTCTCTCCGTATTGGAGACCACGATCTCATCATTGAGACCGGACACATGGCAAAGCAGGCAAACGGTGCAGTATTTGCACATTACGCAGGAACCGCCGTGCTCGCAACAGCCTGTTGTTCAAACCGACCGGTGGAAGGCTTGGACTTCGTTCCGTTGCAGGTAGAGTATAACGAGAAGTACTACGCAGCGGGCAAAATCCCTGGTGGCTTCCTCAAGCGAGAAGGGCGCCTGAAGGACAAAGAAGTCCTTGTCTGCCGGCTTATTGACCGCCCCTTACGCCCGCTGTTTCAGAAGAGCTTTCAGCGTGAGATCCAGGTTGTACCAACTGTATTGTCGGCCGACCAAGTGAATCCCCCCGATGTTATTGCTATGGTAGCCGCGTCAGCGGCCGTCACCATTTCCGACATACCTTTTAACGGTCCAGTTGGTGCCGTTCGTGTTGCCCGAGTCAATGGCGCATTTGTACTAAATCCTACCTTCCCACAAATGGAAAGCGGTGAACTAGACATTATTGTCTCCGGCAGTGAGCAGGGAATTACCATGGTTGAGGGCGGCGCAGGCCAGGTTAGCGAGGAAGTCCTCTTAGAAGCTATTGAGTTTGCGCGCAAGCCCATTGTCGACTTGTGCGCCATTCAGAATGAACTACGTGGACTGGTTGGAAAAGAAAAACTACCGCTTGTTGAGAAGACCGAATTCTTAGAGAAAGAAGAAGAGATTCGCTCATACCTCTATCCCAAGTTGGAAGAGGCGTGTTTTGTTATTGGTAAGTTTGAGCGATACGCAGCCATAAAGCAAATCGTTACAGAGGCACGAGAACATTTTGGTGAAGCGGTCCCAGAAGAACATAACAAATTGTTCTCCTCACTTGCAGATTCAATAGAGAAAGATATTGTCCGCAAGAGTATCATCGAAAACAAGAAGCGCACCGACCATCGCGGTCCGGAAGACATACGCCCTATTACGTGCGAGCTCGACATTCTTGACCGAACACACGGCTCAGCACTTTTTACACGTGGTGAGACGCAGGCACTGGCAATTACTACCTTAGGCACTGTCTATGACGCTCAGATAATGGACGATATTGAAGGTGACCGGCGGGATAGTTTCATGCTGCACTATAATTTTCCGCCCTTTTCCGTGGGTGAGACTGGCCGCATGGGCACAGGCCGTCGCGAGATTGGCCATGGTCATTTGGCGCACCGCGCTTTGGTAAATGTGGTTCCCGGGCAAGACTCATTTCCTTATACCTTGCGGCTCGTATCCGAGGTACTGGAGTCCAACGGTTCCAGCTCCATGGCAACAGTGTGTGGCGGATCCTTATCACTGATGAATGCCGGTGTGCCCATCGAAGCACCGGTCGCTGGAATTGCAATGGGCCTGATCCAGGAAGGTGAAAACAACGTCGTGCTCTCAGATATTTTGGGAGAAGAAGATCACCTCGGTGACATGGACTTCAAGGTTGCTGGTACTGAGAAGGGCATCACCGCTTTCCAGATGGACATTAAGGTAGAAAATGTTAGTGCAGACATTATGAAGGTCGCGCTCGAGCAAGCCCGCCGTGGTCGTCTGCATATACTTGAAAAAATGAAAGAGGCCATTGCAGTGCCTCGAACGGACTTATCCGAGTATGCGCCTCGAATAATCACTTTTAAGATCGATCCTGAAAAAATCGGCCTTATGATTGGTCCAGGTGGAAAGACAATCAAGAGTATTCAAGAGAAATACGATGTAAAAGTGAACATTAGTGACGATGGTTCGGTGACCATTTACTGTCGCGATAAAAAAGGTGCTGAAGAAGCCAAAAACAGCTTCACCCGACTGCTGGAAGAACCGGAAGTGGGCAAGGTCTACGATGGTACGGTGCGACGTATAGTTGATTTTGGTGCCTTCATTGAGTTTCTTCCCGGAAAAGACGGGCTATGTCATATTTCGAAAATGTCACCCAACCGGATTAATTCCGTGTCCGACGTCTTGGAACTGAACCAGGAAGTGAAGGTGCGAATTATTGAAATTGACAAGATGGGTCGGGTCAACCTAAGTCTCATCTACGACGACGAGAATTCATCTGACTCTGGCAAAAGTCGAGACGGTGGAAACTAGGATAGACAACGGCATTAACATGAACCCGATCGTTGGCGTTCACGGAAGCCCCGAGCTACATCCTGTATACGCTACGGAAGGCGCGGCAGGCGCAGATTTATGTGCCGCACTTTCGACCCCCTTGGTGCTTGCGCCAGGGGAACGTAGCCTGGTTCCAACCGGCATACGACTTTCAGTTCCAAATGGGTACGAAGGACAAGTCAGACCAAGATCAGGACTCGCACTCAAGCATGGTGTAACTGTGCTGAACGCTCCTGGAACAATAGATTCGGATTACCGCGGTGAGGTGGGCGTAGTTCTTATCAACCACGGAAGTAATGAGTACACTATTCATCCCGGCGATAGAATTGCTCAGTTGATCATAGCGCCGGTCGTCCAGGGGAAATTTATGGCTATCGCCGTGACCGAAACAAGCCGTGGCAGTGGGGGCTTCGGCTCGACCGGCCGGTAAACTAAGACCATGCCGCGTCGGCGCTATCGAATAACTTATTTGTATGTTACTCGTGAATTCCTTTTTTCTTTTTTTGTAGCTTTTCTCTTCTTCTTCGGTATTTTTTTTGTAAATCAATTGTTGCTTCTTGCTGAAGATATTCTCACACGCAACGTACCGCTCCTGGCAGTGCTACGTCTCATCCTCTACTCTTTACCTTCTATTCTGGCTTTGTCGTTCCCTTTTGGCGCTCTCGTGGGCTCTCTCATGGCAGTAGGACACCTCGTCGGCAGCAATGAAATACAAGCATTTCAGGCTTCAGGTCTTCCTACCGGGCGCATATTTGCACCAATTGTGGCACTAGGACTGGTGTTGTCGCTGGGCTCCTTCGTGATGAATGACTACTTGCTGCCGCTCGGCACCCTCAACTTCGGACGGCTTTATCGCGAACTGCTTTATGCCAACCCCGAGCTTGAACTTGAACCTTACTCAATTCGCCGTTACCAGGATAGCACCATAATCACCGGAAATGTGCGTGAGAATAAAATCGACGACCTACTCATTATAGAACGCGATAGCGACGGTGAACGCGTGATACTGGCCGGGCCATCCACCATAT
The DNA here is from genome assembly GCA_964593085.1 of uncultured Spirochaeta sp. GTDB lineage: Bacteria > Spirochaetota > Spirochaetia > DSM-27196 > SLAA01 > SLAA01. The sequence goes on along the minus strand of CAZQIK010000055.1, from coordinate 928 downwards.
CGGGAGACGAAGAGGGAGGAGGGGTTATTTCTCTTGAGTTGTCACACGTGTTCACACACACGCGACGCAACGCCGACCGATACGAGTATCTTCAGGCAGAAGATATGCAGTACAATATTCTTTTGCGCGATATCACGGTAGCATTGCGAACTCCCGGCCCGAGGGAAATGAGTTCCTATGATGTCTTCGTAAAGATGCAAGACCAGAAGTCGGACTTACATGCGCGTCGTACATCTCAAGAAGAAGAGATCCGGCAACTGCGCAACCAGTTAGAGTTTGAATATTTTGCACAAAATAAAGCTTTGGCGCACGGAGATATTGAGGCAGGGCAGGTTCAGAATGAACTGGGAGCTCGCCTTCAGGAGCTTAACCGGGAGCAGGAGCGTGTCATTTTCGATCGTGAACTTCAGCTCTATAGCATTGAGTTTCATAAAAAGTTCTCTATTCCGTTTGCATGTTTATCGTTTGTGGTATTTGCGTTCCCTGTCGCCTTAAGGACGGGTCGTAAGGGGCGGGCCGTTGGGTTCGGCCTGGGTCTTTTAGTGTCTGTTGCCTATTGGGCTATGATACTTGGCGGTCAAACCCTGGGTATGGAACGTCCTGAGATTTCTCCGTTCTTGGCAATGTGGTTTCCGAATCTTCTTCTACTCCTACTTGGATTAGCGCTGCATGTTCGCTGGGTGCGAAGGTAAAAGCCTATGATTCGTAAACTTGATCTTATGCTGCTTGGAACGTTTATTCCGGTTTTCTTAGTGGGACTCAGTTTCTTTGTCCTTATTATCCAGCTCATTGATATTTTTGCAGAAATTGTTCGCTATATGAATCTTGAAGTATCTATTGCTGTAATTGCTCAAGCCCAATTACTTTTTCTACCCAAGGCAATAAGCTACTCATTACCGGTTGCGATACTATTTGCAGTTTCTTTTAC
>CAZQIK010000054.1:0-7697 GCA_964593085.1 uncultured Spirochaeta sp. | reverse complement strand
GAAGGTGGTTGGCATGCAGGCGCACGGCCTTCTGTGCAAAACGGTCACCTTCAATCACAAAATCGGCTTGGTTCCAGTACTCGGTCCATACCGATTTATGCCTCTCCAGCAGGTGCTCGAAACGCGCCACCCCGGTAATGGCTTCCCGCGCTTTCTGCTCTGGGGTATCGGAGTCCCAGGCGGCGGACGTGAACAGACCCATTGTTTTCTCATAGGTGTAGCTTTGGCCTTCCTTGAGTTCCATTGTGAAGACCTCGGTAACCAGGCCCGATTCAGCGGTGACGTGTCGCAGGGGGAGCAGCTGTTCGCCGTTGGAAAAGAAACGCGAGACTGCGTTCATGCAGATTTTTATGTGAGATTCATTTGTTTGGACCTGTAAGAAGACCTGTTTCTCCGTTGCTGCTCCACTACTATCGCCGGAGCCTCCGACTACAATCTCGCCAGCGTCTAGTGGCTCCAGATGTTTGCAACTGAGCTCACGGTAGCGCTCCACGCCGTAGTTGTACACCGTCCCGTCCAGACACGACCTCACCGTGACCCGTTCTGAGTAGTTGTGGGGAGTTATGGTGTACTCAACGGCGCCTACGTGCACCTGATCAAGACTTGCTATCCGCTGGCTGCGCAGCGAGGTGATACGTCCAGCATCGTCACGGAGCGTGAGTTCGCGAACCATGACCGCATTACGGATATCCAGGTGGTGAGTGTAGTCGAGTACCTCGGTATCCAGCGGATTGAGGGGGGTGCCATCTGCTATCTGGAGCTCGATACGAAGCCAGTTCGGGCAGTTCACAAAGTCGGTATTCTCAATCATTTTGCCGTGAACTTCCGAGCTTAAACGGTTGTACACTCCCGCAATGTACGTTCCCGGGTAGTGAGTGTTTCCGCGAATGCCTTCACCTTCATAGGCTCCGCGACTGCCGAAATAGCCGTTACCGACGGTGGTTAAAGCCTCCCGTAGACGCTCCTCAGCTGGCTCAAATCCATGGTATCGAATCTTCCAGGCTTCTTCGCGTCTCGTATCGCTAAACCAACCGCCGAGGTTTTCCAAGGACAGCTCAGCCATGTCGGCCACCACAACGTCTGCTCCATGCGAATACAAGCTTTGAGCTGCGGCAGTATGGGCAAGCCCGAGAACTAGGCCAAAGTTGCCGTTTCTGCCAGCCTCCACACCGGCTGTGGAATTTTCCACTATCATGCAGTCGTAGGGTTTAAGTCCCATCCTTTCCGCTGCAAGTAAGAAAATATCGGGTTCCGGTTTCGCGTTAAGCCCCACTTCGGAGCTCGCTACTCCGTCAACAACAGCATCAAAGAGGTGCGTGAGGCCAGCCTCCTTTAGAATGTAGCGGCTATTCTTGCTGAACGAAGCGACTCCAACCTTCACCCCTTGCTTATGAAGGTGATGTATAAAAGACAGTGTTGAATCGACAAGCTTTATGCCTTGTTCACTCACCATCTTGCGGAAGGTGATATTCTTGCGATTCCCAATTCCGCAGATAGTTGCGAACTCCGGGGGATCGGAAGAGGCGCCAAAGGGAACGTGAATGTCCCGCGACTCTGTGAAAGCCTTGACGCCCTGGTAACGTGGCCGGTTGTCGACGAAGGGTAGGTAGTCTCTGTCGTAGGTAAACTCGATCAACTGCCCTGGGGGAGAATAATTGTGCAGTAAATCTTCAAACGTTTGCTTCCATGCTTTGAAATGCAGTTCGTCTGTGACTGCAATTACTCCGCCCAACTCAAGAATTGCTCCTTTGCACTCCATCTCTTCACCTCTCAACTCAACTTACTGTGACCTTAGCACAGCTGTCCAATACAGGGCTTTCCTTGACGGCCGAGTGTTGGTAGGCTTTCCATAACAGAAGAATACCGCACGCAGAGGAGATGCAGTGGAACAAATATCAGACTTCTATCGACTTATGGATGAAAGCGCAATGATCCGGCGTACCATGGCCAATTATTACTTGGCACATCTGGCGAAACCGACACATCTTGCATTTCTCAAGCGCATAGCAACCTCGATACGCAATGCACCTCGTGATCAAGAAGGGTTGCTCAAGCTAAAAGACGAAGAAGGCCACTCAATCCTCATTAAAGACGACTACGAAACAGCTGAACTCCAGAAGGATATCTATTTTTTTGAGCAGGGAGAAACTCTCTTCCTGAACTATTTGTCTGAGATACACCTGGGTTTCGGAGAGGAGCTGGGACAGGTTTGCGACTTCCTTGGCTCCGAATCATACGATGTTTTCTTCACCGACCGTGATGGAACTGTCAATAACTACTGCGGGCGCTACCGCTCCTCGGTGCAGTCTGCCTATAACGCGGTCTTTCTATCTCGGTTCGGGAAGACGGTTCGCCAGACACCGGTAATACTTACGTCCGCGCCGCTCATGGACCGCGGTATCCGCGAACTCTGCGTTATACCCGAGCCCCTGTACGTACTAGCCGGTTCCAAGGGAGGCGAGTACAGCACCTTTGAGGGGCCGCGAGTTGCCCGTTCTATCCCGGCTCCGGTAGCGGAAGCCATGGATTCTCTTAATGGAAAAATTGAAGAGCTCCTGCACCATCCCGCGAACCACATTTTCACGCAGATTGGCTCCGGCTTCCAGAAAAAGTTGGGTGAGACAACCGTGGCCTATCAAGATGTCTTCGGATCAATCCCGGAACAAGACTCGCGGCGGTTTCATGATGAAGTTCAGAAGATTGTTTCCGATCTGAGCAGTGAAGGGCACGACATTCGCGTTGATGATACCGGCAAAGATCTGGAACTCATTCCCGGAAGTGGTGGGGGTACAGACGCCGGAGATACCAACACCGGACATACCGGTAGTGCTGAGCATGGCCCTTTCACCAAAGGAGACGGCGTTCAGTTCTTGGTAGAGGAGCTGAGGTTGGACATAGCAGGTAAGCGTATCTTGGTTTGTGGAGATACCGAGGCGGATCTGCCTATGGTAGAGACGGCAGTGTCGTTAGGAGGTGAGGTCTCTACGGTGTTCGTGACCAATGATAAAGACCTTCGGCGCCGAGTTTACGAAACCGGTGCGCGCTGTGAGTTTGTGTCTACCCCGGATGCACTTGTTGCCGGGCTTGACCGTTCGGTTTCGGGTACAGCGTGAAGCGTTGGAGCCCGAGAGAGAGAGAGAGAGAGAGAAACCGGGCATGCAGTAGGTGCGAGTCATGGACAACAACGAGCTCGGTAACGCGAAAAGGAAGGTGTAGATCCAACGCTACAGTTTCACCTCGGTGTTGCCTCTCTGAGAAGCTGAACGAGTACAGCCCCTTGGATTGAAGAGGCAAAGATCGTATACTGTGCGCCACATCATCAGGTCACTCTCCATGGTCATCCTTAGGCGAGTGACAAACAGGATAGTTCTTATGACACAGAATAGCGACCTTCGCATTGTATCTACTACATCACTCGTTCCGCCGGAGCTGCTGAAGAAGGAGTATCCGCAATCCGAGGCGAGTGCTAAAACGGTTGCGGAGAGTCGCCATGTTATTGAGAGTATACTCCGTGGAGAGGATTCGCGAATGCTTGTCCTAGTGGGGCCATGCTCAATTTATGATCCCGAAGCGGCTTTTGACTACGCACGACGTCTCAAGGCATTAAGTGAAAAGCTGCAAGATCAACTATACATCGTCATGCGGGTCTATTTTGAGAAACCACGAACGCGACTTGGCTGGCGAGGTTTGGTTATTGACCCAACCCTTGACGGACGTAAAGATATACAGGCTGGGCTTCGCTTGGCGCGCTCCATTCTTATTGAGATTACGAGTATGGGGCTACCGGCGGGTAGTGAAATGCTTGATCCAATTGTCCCCCAGTTCCTTGACGATCTCGTATCATGGGCATCTATAGGCGCTCGCACCACCGAGTCACAGACTCATCGTGACATGGCAAGCGGACTATCTATGCCTGTCGGCTTCAAAAATGGCACCGACGGAAGTGTAGAGAACGCAATCAACGCTTTTTCCGCGGCTATGCATCCCCAGAGCTTTATTGGAATTGACCAAAAAGGGCTCACCACCATTCTTGCCACCACCGGAAACACAGCTGGGCACGTCATTTTGCGCGGCGGGCGCACCGGGCCCAACTACGGCGCCGCAGCGATTGCCGCGGCGTGTGAAGAGTTACGAGTTGCAAAACTTCCGCCGGTTGTAATGGTGGATTGCAGCCACGCCAACAGTGGTAAAGACTTTCGGCGTCAGGGCGAGGTTCTACAAGATATAGTTAAACAGCGTGCGAACGGGAGCTCGGGGATCATTGGTTTTATGCTGGAGAGCAACCTCAAACCCGGGTGTCAGAAACTTGAAGATCCAGAGACACTTGAGTATGGTGTTTCAATTACGGACGGATGCATAGGCTGGGAAGAAACCGAGGCGCTGCTGCATGCCGCCCATTCGGTACTTGCTGAAGCCTCCGGAGGGCAACATGAATAACGATATCCGTGCAGTTGCGGCGGCCGCCCGAGATGCGTCACGGCTGCTTGCTGCAGAGAGCACATCCAGAAAGAACGCAGCCTTGGAGGCAGTGGCAGAGCATGTAGAGGCTGAGAAGCAGGCCATACTAGCCGCAAATCGCAAGGATATGGAGGCTGCCGAAGCACACGGGTTGGCAGCGCCGTTGCTCAAGCGCTTGCGCTTTGACGAGGCCAAACTTACCGAGGCAATTCGGGGAATTCACAGTGTTATTACACTGCCCGACCCGGTTGGTCTCGTGCAGGAAGTCCGTGAGCTTGATGAAGGCCTGTTGCTTAAGAGGGTTGGGTGTCCAATAGGAGTTATTGGGATGGTCTTTGAGTCTCGCCCAGATGCACTGGTGCAGATTGCAAGCCTCTGTCTCAAGAGCGGTAACGCGGTGCTACTTAAGGGTGGTAGTGAGGCCCGCGAAACAAACAAGGCGCTGGCGGCTGCTATTAGCCACGGAGCTGAGTTCGCCGGAATGCCCTCGGGCTGGATTGGGTTACTTGAGACGCGTGAAGATGTAGGTGGTATGTTGGCTCTCGATGACGATATCGACCTCATAATTCCCCGTGGTTCCAACGAGTTCGTGAAACATATCATGGACACTACCCGAATTCCGGTGTTGGGGCACGCTGACGGTATCTGCCATGTGTACGTAGATGTTGCCGCCGACATTGATATGGCTTTACGAATAGTTACCGACTCTAAGACGCAGTACGTGGCGGTGTGCAACGCTGCCGAAACCCTGCTGGTGAATCACGAGATTGCAGATCGGTTTCTGCCGGAGCTCGCAACAACTCTTTCCGAGCGTGGCGTGAAACTTCGCGGGTGCGAGCTAACTCGAAAATATCTTCCCGGCATTGAAGCTGCTGGTGAGGCTGACTGGCAGACCGAGTACCTCGACTACATACTTTCCGTGCGAGTGGTCGGAGACCTTGAAGCGGCGGTTACCCATATTAACCGTTACGGCTCAGGCCATACCGACGCAATTGTGACAACCCACACCGAGACCGCTGAGCTCTTCATGGATCGGGTAGATTCAGCAAGTGTCCTGTGGAACTGCTCCACCCGCTTCGCGGACGGGTTCCGTTACGGTCTCGGCGCCGAGGTTGGCATTAGCACAGTTAAGGTACATGCTCGCGGCCCGGTTGGACTGGAAGGGCTGTGCACGTACAAGTGGCGTCTGCGTGGCGCAGGGCATGTTGTGGCCGACTATAGTGGCCCGCATGCGCGCCCTTTTACTCATCGGACACTTGCTTCTTCGGAAGCCGACACTATCTGAGCGGTATGCGAGATTTTGCCGCGATCCGGCGAGTTGTGGTGAAGATTGGCACCAACGTTCTGCGTTCTGCCGACGGTGGTATTGATGTTCCCTATATTCGCGACATTGCTGACCAAGTTTGCTCGCTCGTCGAAAACGATAAACAGGTGGTGGTGGTGAGTTCTGGCGCCATTGGCATGGGTGCAGGCGAACTTGGAATTGGCGGGCGTATCGAAACTGTGAAGCTCAGGCAGGCATGTGCAGCTATTGGGCAGCCCATCCTTATGAACACCTACAAAGAGGCATTCTCGCGGCACGACACCAGCGTTGCGCAGGTGTTAATCACGCGGGAGGTTCTAGACAATCGCACCAGTTACTTGAATCTTAGAAATGCCATTGAGACGCTGCTTTCCTTGGGCATTGTTCCGGTAGTTAACGAAAATGACTGCGTCTCGACCGCCGAGATTGGCACAACTTTTGGTGACAATGATCGCCTCTCGGCACTTGTAGCCAGCAAGCTGGACGCTGAGGTGCTCATTCTGCTCAGTGACATTGACGCACTCTACGACAGTGATCCCCGCGTAACTAGTGGTGCTCATCCTATTCGAACCGTCCCACATATCACCGATGATGTGCTCGCAGCAGCCGGGTCAACCGGGAGCCGCTTTGGACGTGGGGGAATGCAGAGCAAGCTTGCCGCTGCGCTAGTTGCCGAGAATGCAGGCTGCCCAATGCTCCTTGCGTATGGCCGTGAGCCTCGGGTTTTGTCTCGTCTGCTCGAAGGTGAGGAAATTGGTACCGTGTTTCTTGCTAAGCGTCGTCTTGGGAATCGTGTTCGGTGGATTTTGAATAGTGAGCCTCAGGGACGTGTTACCATAGATGATGGAGCATTAGCTGCGATTCGCAACAAAAATAGCCTGCTTCCCACTGGAATCGTGCGAGTTGAGGGTGTTTTTCCCGCTGGCGCCGTAGTGAGTCTGAATGATTGTGGTAAGATCGTCACCTCTATGAATAGTTATGAACTTGCTGCGTTGGCCGGGAAACACAGCCGAGAAATTGAAAAGCTTTTGGGGGCGGGCCGCAAAGAGTTTATCGCCCGGCCGGAAGATATGGTATTCTTTAATGAAGAATCTGAAAATACTGATTAACTCCATGCCTCTGTCTGCTTACATCGGCGTGAACCCTGGGGAAACCGATCAAGTGCAACCGCTTGAACTCAACATTGAAATTGACATCAACCCATCCTTGGTCTTCTCATCAGATAAAGACAGGCAGCGGACCTCGCTGGATTCTACGGTGGACTACGCCGATCTTACGGCTTCAGTGCGTAAGTATGTTGAGTCCGATGGGCGAGTCTTCGAACTCCTTGAGGATCTCACTGCCGACCTATTCATTCTTGTTTCACGAGCTGCCCCCCAGGCGCGTCGTATCTGCGTGAGCGTTGGCAAACCACTGGCTCTTGGCGGAGCAGGAGTTCCTATCGTGGTACTCGAAGGCGCACCTGATCTCAAGTAAGCGTTCGGAACATCTTAAGCATCCTGGAGTTTCAATAAAGCCCTCAACTACCGAATAATGTGAAAACTTTCATATAAAAACAAAAAAACGCTTGTGTTATTGATATATGTGTGGCATATTAACAGTGAAGATAAACAACAAGGAGACAATATATGGCTTATTCTGTTAACGATGCTTGCATCAACTGTGGCGCATGTGATCCGGAATGTCCGGTGGATGCAATTTCTGAGGCTAACGGCGCGCGGGTTATCGACCCCATGACCTGCACCAGCTGTGGCGCATGTCTTGATGTATGCCCTACAGACGCAATTGACGCTGGCTAAACAAACGTAGGTTTGTTAGAGAACCCCACTTAAGTGTGTCCGTTTGAGACACACCGCAGGTGGGGTTTTTTGTTCCCCTCCCGGCCTAAGGCTCCTGTAATCAAGCCTGTTGATATATGCCAAAAAATATGGTAGAA
>CAZQIK010000053.1:0-7733 GCA_964593085.1 uncultured Spirochaeta sp. | reverse complement strand
AGGTAGACCAAATGGTAGCCTATTTCTCAAAAATGAGTGAATTCGATGTGAGCGGGCTTGAACCAACCACTCATATGCAGGTGAGCCGTTCCCGCGTCCGTCCGGATGAGCGACGCGATATTCCCGGAGCGGATCCGGATACACTGCTTGAGGCGGCCGAGGAACTTGAGGACCGATTCATCGTCATACCAAACGTCTTGTAAACAGGTCGTCAACGTGCTTACATTCTGGAAAAACGTACTGGGGAACTCTCCAGATGCCTACGAAAAGGCGGTTCGTGCACGAGATGCACACATTGGTGCCTTTCTTGAGTTCAATCCAAAGACACATCTCGGCGCCTCTCGTCGTGATTCGCAGGTGCCCGAGAAGGATTCAGTCCTAACAGGTCTGCCCTTTGGTGTTAAAGATAATATCTCCGTCGGGGGGTTTCGACTCACGTGCGGCTCACGAATCCTTGAGAACTTCACAAGCCCGTATCATGCGACCGCAGTGCAGCGTCTCATGAATGCAGGCGCTGTGCCGGTAGGAAAGACCAACCTTGACGAGTTCGGTATGGGGTCTTCCACCAACAACTCTGCGCTCGGTAAAACAACCAACCCTTGGAACAACGACTATGTTGTTGGTGGTTCAAGTGGAGGTTCGGCTGCAGCCGTTGCTGCGGGCTTGGTTCCTTTTGCTCTTGGCTCCGACACTGGTGGCTCGGTGCGGCAGCCTGCTTCGTTCTGCGGTGTCTACGGGCTTAAACCTACGTATGGGACGGTCTCCCGGTTCGGCTTAGTTGCCTATGCTTCCTCCTTAGATGTAGTTGGCGCTTTGGCATCAGATCTTGATGTACTTCAGGCCGTTTATGAAGCTATGTCGGGAGCAGATGGATTTGACCAGACATCAATAGACCCTCAGTCCATGGGTGCTCCTGACGCTGCTACTCGAGACGCCGAATCCCTTGGTTATCGTGGGAAGACTCCGTGTGTAGGTGTCCTTAAGCCGGATCAGCTGGAGTTAAGCCCCGAGGTGTCGGAGACCTACCGCACCTGCTTGGAACGGTTCCGCTCGCTTGGATACGAGGTGAAAGAAGTATCGCTGTCTATGCTCGAGTATGTGGCACCGGTGTATTACACTATTGCTACAGCCGAGGCTAGTGCCAATCTGGCGCGGTATAACGGGGTGCGTTACGGCCTCAGGCCTGACTACGCTGAGAACCCGGACGAGCTTGTACGGCTGAGCCGAGATCAAGGCTTTGGTCCGGAAGTTAAATTGCGGATATTGCTAGGCACCTACGTGCTGCGAAGCGGATTCCAGGATCAGTACTATCTTCGTGCCCAGAAAATTCGCACAGCAATTCGTCGTGACTTTGAAGCCGCCTTTGGTGAAGTTGACATGATGCTTACCCCGACTTTTCCTCGGCAAGCCTTTCGGCACGGCAGCGATGATATGAGCCCTTTTGAGCAGAAACTGGCAGATAAGTTCACCGCTAGCGCCAATCTTGCCGGTATTCCGGCCCTGAGTTTTCCGGCAGGTGTGCTCAAAGGCCTGCCAATAGGAATGCAGGTGCTGGCACCGGCTTTTGGCGAGCAACGCCTTCTTGCTGCCGCGCGGGATTACGCTACGCTCTACCAACCTGAGCTTGCGCCGGGTTATGAGCGGCCTGCGGGCGAACAGTAGGGAGCCACACATGTATCAGTCATTTATAGGTTTAGAGATTCATATTCAACTTGCTACCCAAACGAAAATATTCTGCGGGTGCAAAGCAGCATTTGGGGATGAGCCGAACAGCAATATTTGTCCGGTTTGTATGGGATATCCCGGCGTCTTGCCGGTGCTCAACCAGGAGGCCATGCGGATGGCCTATGTGGTTGCCCGCACCCTAAACTGTACTCTTTCATCACGGAGTGTCTTCGAGCGTAAGAACTACTTTTACCCGGACCTTCCGAAAAACTACCAGATTAGCCAGTACGAACATCCGCTTGGACGCGATGGATATATCGACATTGAGTTCCACAAGAAAAAACGTCGTGTTCGCATTCACGAGGTTCATCTTGAGGAAGATGCTGGCAAAATGATCCATGCTGGCGACATGTCGCTGCTTGACTACAACCGGGCCGGCACCCCGCTGCTTGAGATTGTTACCGAGCCGGACCTTGAGGTTGGTGAGGAAGCCGAGGTACTGCTGCAGCAGTTTCGTCGGATGGTGCGGTATCTCGGCGTGTGTGACGGGAACATGGAAGAAGGCTCTATGCGCTGTGACGCCAATGTTTCGGTGAACCTTTCCGGGAGTGGTCTTGGCGACAAGGTTGAAATTAAAAATCTGAACAGCTCACGTTTCGTACGCAAAGCACTCAACTTTGAGATTTCACGGCAGGAAGACATTCTTGAACGCGGGGGAACCGTGGTTCAGGAAACTCGTCTGTGGAACGAGAACCGGGATGTCAGCGAAGCCATGCGCACGAAAGAAAGCGCACACGACTACAGGTACTTTCCCGAACCTGATCTCCCTCCGTTTATCACCGACGAGGCCTTCCTGCTCGATATAGAAAAGGGCTTAGTAGAGTTGCCTGTGGATCGGCGTACCCGGTTTATTGAAGAATACGGATTGTCCGAGCTCCAGGCTGAGTTTCTTATTGATGAAAGAAGTACTGCGGATTTTTTTGAAGAGACCATCAAGCTTGGTGCGGATCCGCAGTCTGCAGCCAGCTGGCTGGCTTCCGATGTAAAAAAGCTGTTGAATCGGCGCGGTGAGAGTATTGACACCTCGGTGTTGACCCCGGAGCGGTTTGCGGAGTTATTGCGGCTGCTTGATGAGGGTCGGATCCATGGCAAAATAGCCAAGCAAGTGCTGGAAGAGGTTTTCGCTTCCGACGCCGCTCCGGCTGCAATTATCAAAGCAAAGGGCTGGGAGCAGATTACGGACCCTGCTGAGCTTTCCGAGTATATAAACACGGTGTTGCACGCCCAGCCACATGCGGTCGAGCAAGTGCGTTCCGGTGATGCGAAACCGGTAGGTTTCCTGGTTGGCCAGGTCATGAAGGCGACATCGGGCCGGGCAGAGCCACAACTGCTGCAGGAGCTTATCTCTTCGCGTCTTTCAGTGAAGGTCATTCATGTTCTTTCTTTTGGAGGCGCAATCTCAGGCGTAAGGCGCGAGGACGGACTTATTGGTCCCGGAGAACTGTTTGACCTACGGACTGAGTTTGCTGGTGATACTGGGCTTCCGGCCGAGCTGCGCCTTGAAGAGATTCAACTCGGGGCTTTTCTGAGTGAGGAAATAGCTCCAGCGGACTGGGCCGTACTCATCTCCGAGATTGCTCGTCGCGTTGAAGATTCTGAGGCAGCTGGAATAGTGGTGGCTCACGGTACCGACACCTTAGCCTATACCGCATCCTTGCTGTACTGGTTTTTTGGCAAGGCTCGTATTCCCATAGTATTAACCGCTTCGTCGGTACCTAACGACTCGGTGCGTGGTAGCGTAAAACCTCGTAGCGAGGCGGTTGCCAACATTAGTGCTGCCGTTAAGCGGGCCGCTTCCGGCGCGGCAGGCGTTGGCGTTGTGTACGGTGAGCAGGTGTTCCAACCACTTAATTTAAAGTTTGAGCGAGTTGCCGAAGGTGCTGACCGTGCCGGTGTTTTTCGTACCTGGAATGAGATTCCGGTGGCTGCAGGCGCGGTGGCTGCAGGCGCGGCGGCCGCAGGCGCGGCGGCCGCACACATGCCCGCCCCCATCTACCCTGCTGCGGGCGTTGAGCCTTCTAACCGCGAGGCGGTACAGGCCGCGTTAGAAGCAGCAATGTCGCGGTCTTTTATTGTCAAGACCTTTCCCGGCATGCGAGGCGACCACCTCATAACCCTTATGAAAAACGGAGTGCGCTATTTCGTGTTGGAGCTTTACGACACCGGTACTGCCAGTGTGCGTGAGACCCCCTACTCGCTGCGAGAGGCGTTACACTATGGTGCCGCCAACGGTGTGTTCTTCTTTTGTACATCGCAACAGGAAGCCATGGTTGATTTTTCCGACTATGTAACCAGCCATGAGTTATGGCGTGAAGGCGCGGTACCTATGGGGCGACTCACAACCGAGTCGGCCTTTACGCGTCTTATTGTTGCCCAGCTTGGTTCTGAGGATGAACGTGGAGTGCAGCAAATTATGGAGGATCAGTAATGAGAACACTAACCCGCGACATTGCTGCCGAGGCTGGCAAGCAGGTAGAGCTAAGCGGCTGGGTACACAGAATTCGTGAACTTGGAGCTATCTCTTTTGTTCTCTTGCGTGATCGCTCCGGCATGGTGCAGTTGGTATATGAGGACAAGCCGGATTTTAATCATGAGTCGGTCATTACGGTGCGAGGTGAAGCCCGTGCCAACGAAAAGGCTCCTGGTGGATATGAAGTAGCTGTTGCCGAGACTGAACTCTTGGCCGCCGCTGCTGCCGATCTACCCTTTCAGGTTAATGGGGACGCCGACAAAGTGGGCCTCGAGGCGGTGCTTGATCAGCGAGTCATCTCACTACGAAACCCAAAAATTCGTGACATCTTTCACCTGCAGTCCAGCCTGCTGAACTCCTTTGCTGAGTATTTGCGCGGACAAGATTATACCGAGATTAAATCCAGCAAACTCATCGGTACTGGAACAGAGGGCGGTACCGGGCTTTTTGCCGTCGAGTATTTTGAAAACCGCGTGTACCTTGCTCAGTCTCCGCAGTTCTACAAGCAGGCCATGGTAGCAAGTGGAATGGAGCGGGTTTTTGAAATTGGCGCTGCCTACCGGGCGGAAAAGCATGACACGCCCCGACATCTTAACGAGTATGTTTCACTTGATGTAGAAACGGCCTTCATTAAAGACGAGCACGATCTTATGGATCTTGAGGTTGAGATTCTGTCTCATGTCTTTAGCTCTGTAGAACGTGACTGTGCCCGAATTCTCTCGGAGTACGGCGCTCGTGTCCCCAGTGCAGAGGAAATACGCAAGACTCCACGTATCTCCCATGACGAAGCAAAACAAATAATGAGCGACAAACTTGGGCGGAGGGTGTTTGAGATTAATCCCGAGGGTGAGCGAGTTCTGTGTGACTGGGCCGTCGAAAACCACGGGGTCGAGGCGGTATTTGTGAACGCCTTTCCACGCAAAAAGCGGCCTTTTTACGCCTACCCCGACGGGCAGAAAACTAGCAGTTTCGACCTGCTGTTTCGGGGGCTTGAGATCACCACCGGTGGACGCCGCATAAACGAGTACGACATGCTGCTAGAGGCCTTGCCAAAATTTGGGCTCACCGAGGAAGCGCTTGCCGACTATGCGCAGATCTTTCGCTATGGGTGCCCGCCGCATGGTGGCTTTGCTATTGGCCTTGAACGGTTGACGCAGAAGATACTAGGCTTGACCAATGTGAAGGAAGCCTCGCTCTTTCCTCGAGATAGAAAACGCATTCGACCGTAGTTTTGCGCTATTCTTCGTACACGAAAAGTTTTTCTATTGCCGCGACTACCTGCGGATCGCTGGGAGGATCATGTTCGTGGGTGGCAACGGCCGCAAGCCCCCTCTCTTCAAGGATGTTGGCAAGCGTATCTAGATATCGGCGAAAGTCTTCCGACTGAGTCGAGTCGTAGTGCAATATATACAGGTCTGCAGGGCCAGCGCAGCCAGGCCTTGCTTCGGTTTTAGCTGAACCTCCCGGCGTCGTGCTCGCGGGCTGTAACTCGAAGTCGGGTTGCGGGACTCCTTCCAGCGTGAGACGAGCTAGCAATGTCACACAATCTGCTTCGGCGAACACCACCCGGTTACATAGCGGTAGCAAAGCGGCGGCCGCAGCGGCCTGGCTTCTCATAACTAAGCGTACTTCCTCCGCACTCTCCGGCTTCTCCCGTAGCGTCATCCAGCGTTCAAGCGCGTCTGTGACGCAGACGGTGTTGTACTGCTTAGCAAGGTTAGGCGCTGGATGAGAGTCTACCCCAGGAACGCCGATTTGCTGCGAAATGCACACTACACGTCGGGCGAAATATGGTTTCACGACATTGGGCAAATAGGCCCAGTTGGTGAATGGATTCTTGCGGATTTCGGTTGCCGATACCGGGAAGTTGTTTCGACCCGGATCTACTGGAACAAACTCCGCTTTTAGTTCCGCGGCAAGCTTGAAGCCGTACTGTTCCGACGCAAACACAAAGTCTATTGGGTCCGGTATAATTTTGCGAATGAAATCCGCCCAGATTCTGTACGAGTTTGGATTCTGGCGGTTGGCTTCTGGAATCTCTTCGGTAACGTGGATGATCTCTACATCACAAAACATCGCCTGCATCCATTCATACCGGAGGTGACCGGGAATTGGTTCATCTTTGAGTGTGCATACCAGCACCGTTAGTTTTTCGACAAACTCACGAGCAAAGCCCACAAGATAACGATGACCTAAGTGGGGCGGCATAAAGCGCCCTAAAATTACCCCACGCGTGGGATTGTGCAACGTGCTACTCATATATTATCCACATCAAACACTAACCTAAATGCGTTGGAGGCACAAGAAGTGATTGGAACTTGTTCCCCGAACCAAAATTCCCGGCTATAGTGGTAAAGGACACGAATGCTGTGAAGATATGAGAGGAAGTAGATGGGAAAATACCTAATGGGCTTTGACATGGGTGCAACCAAGATGCTGTGTGCTGTTTTAGACGACACGTATAACGTAATAGCGAAGAATAAAGTTAAAACCAAGGGTTCTGGCAACGACGAGATTTTTTCGACGATCTGTCGCTGCATAGATGAGTGTCTGAAAAAACTCCCTTCAGATGCGCCAGACCTCGAGGGAATCGGCATTGCATGCCCGGGGCCTATTGACGAGGCTAACGGTATTGTTCGCAGCGCGCCCAATGTGGGTGTTGCAGAGTTTCCACTGCGGCGACTGCTCGAAGAACGATACGCTGTGCCGGTGCTCTTGGAGAACGATGTAAATGCAGGTGTGTTCGGTGAGTTTGTGGCTGGCGCTGCGCGCGGAAAACAACATGTAATCGGCTTGTTTCCCGGAACCGGACTGGGTGGTGGAATTATCATGAACGGCGAACTTTATGGGGGCGCGACCGGCGGCGCTGGCGAGATAGGTCATATGACGGTGCAGTCCGACGGTCGCCTCTGCGGCTGCGGCGGTTATGGGTGTCTTGAGGCGCTGGCATCACGGAGCGCAATAGCCAAAGATGCTGTTGCCGCAGCCGCTGGCGGTGACGCCCCTGCCCTCTATGCCGAGGTAGGTACCGATCTCAAAAAAGTTACCAGCGGAGTTCTGAGACGCGCGATAGACGGTGGCGATGTCGTGGTGAAACGGATGGTCGAGCGAGCTGCATATTTCCTTGGCATTGGAATGGCCAACTGCGTCAACATTTTTAATCCTGAGCTTATTGTGATCGGGGGTGGCTTAGTGGAGAAGTTTGGTAGCGAGTATCTGGGTGTTGCCGAGGGCGTGATGCGAGAACGCGCAATGGCTTCGCTGGCCAATACGGTGGTAGTTGCGGCCGCAGAGCTTGGTGACTATGCAGCTGTCATTGGCGCTGCTGCGCGACTAGCTGAAAAACTTGAAACAACAACGAGCACATCCAAACCAAGCGTCGGAGCGCCAGCTACATGAGTGAGTCCAGCAAAATGCGCCGTGGCCCGAAAATCGCCGCAGTAATAGATATCGGCTCAACTGCTATGCGCATGGTTGTTGCTGAAATTTTGCCCGACGGTGAATGGCGCAAGCTGGACCGGGTGACCCGTCCTATAGC
>CAZQIK010000052.1:0-7738 GCA_964593085.1 uncultured Spirochaeta sp. | reverse complement strand
GATCGTTTCACGTGACTGGAGTTCAGACGTGTGCTCTTCCGATCTGGTGAGCGAGCGGTTAGATCAGGCATGGGGCCTAACCGACAACACCAGCGAGGAATTGGTATCCTGGATTGTTGATGGGCACCTACGGCTGCGAAACCGGACTACCGAGTACGAACTACCTGACACCGACTATTTCTCTTCCTGGGTCGCTGCCTACGAGCTGTTGCTTCCGCGTACCGACCGAGACGAAGCGCTGCGTTCAGGCGATATCCAGCGGCGTTTTGGATACCGGCCCGACCCTTTAGGTTTTGACGCAGTGCTTGAAGGCGGCTATGAAAACAGTTCCGTTACTGACGGCCGCCAACGCACTACCCTACTGCTGCGCGGTGGACCCGTCTTCAGCTTTGAGACTGCACAAGGCACGCGCTACTCCATTTCGCCACGATACGGGCGGACGGCCGCTGGCAGTTACCCAGCTCCGGACAACCGCGAGTTTGCCGACGACTTCTCAGTTTATGGTGACTCACTTGGTGAGATCCCTTACTTTTACTCCTCTGTGCCGTTTTACGAGCTACTGCAAGACCGAGACGCCTTTGAGTTTGCAGAGGCTACCAGGGGGCTGCCTTTTGCACGCTACCGTCCCGAGATAGGGATACAGTTTGAGCGGAGTTTCGGCTCGCGCCTGCGGGACCTGTATGTCCCATCGAACGCCGCGCTCACTATAGACCGTGAAATTCTGCGGCGTGATGACTCGCTCACCGACACACAGGGCATGACCCTGAGTCTGGAAGCGGTTGCACTCAATCTATTCGGTAGTCTGGGTGCCTATCCAGTTACGCAACGCTACGAGAGTGATGAAATAAGCAATAGGGCGGAGTACTCAATCCGGAATCGTGAACCGGACTCAGCGACCTTGCAGCAAATACGCCTTGAAAATACCACGCGCTTCTTTGCCTCAGGCCAACGAACGCTGTCACTGGACAGCCTTGTACAGATTAAGCTGGAAGACTACTTTAGCCGTGAAATCGCAGGCCGAGCACGCTATGAGTGGCGCATTTACCCAGACTCACTATTTGGAATCCGGCGCTTTGACTCGCTCATTGAACGCGGCGCCTTTATTCGCAACACCGAGAGCGTTACGCTGTCCGAGCGACGCAACGACGAACGACCCGAACGAGACCTTCTCACGGTAGTGTTCGGCCATGAAAGCAAACTTGAAATTCCCGACCGCGGTGCCGTACGTTTGTATATAGATTTAGGTGTTGGGCGCGAACCTTTTGAGGTTGAAAACGGAGATGTTGTAAATCAAACACTGCTTGGCGTACAGGGCGGAATTGAAGCGGTTATTGAGTACTGACTCGGTAGCCGTAATTTCCCGAGCAATGTAGTATAGTCAGGTATACTACTGAAGTTGCTGCACCCTCGCGGAGCAGTAGTTTCACCTAAGGAGTCCGGATTGAAACACGTTACCGTGCTTATGCTGCTCGCCCTCTTCCTTGCCATGTACCCTGTACACCATAGTAACGCGCAGGAACCTGAGGCGGAGCTTGAAGCGGAGCCCGAAACCGAAGCCCAAAAAAAAGTAGAAGCAGAAGCCGAGCCATCGGGCCCGGAACTGAACTTCGGTCTTGGCCTGAACTTTGGCGTCCAGAGTTACTCAGACTCCGATGGCGAGGTCATTACATTTCAAGCGCTTGGCTTTGTACCGGAACTAACAGTAGGTAAATTTGGAGTAGGCTTTGACCTCTTAGTGCATTACCGCTTCACCGGCGGCAATGACGGCACCGAGTTTGAGGTGCGCGACGAGGACTGGGAGGCAGAAGATTTCTCTGAGTTCCTTGAGGTGTATCTGCCAAAGATTCGTTACATCCGGTGGGCACGCAAGGGTGACCCGATCTATGCCCGTTTAGGTGGTTTAGATGCAGTGACCCTGGGCAACGGTTTTATTGTGGGTGGATATAGGAACACGCTCTTCCGCCCGGATCTTCCGGTCTTCGGCTCCGAGTTTGACTTTGACGGCACGGCGGTTGGCTTTCCATACCTTGGTATGGAGAGTTTCGTTGGAAACCTGGCGGCATTTGATCTGTTCGGTGGCCGCGTGTATGCCCGGCCGCTTTTGGGGTTGGAGTCACCAATTGTCTCAGGACTGCAACTTGGATTCACGGCAGCTGCGGATCGGGATCCCGCCTATTTCTTAGAACGGGACCCCTTGTACGACGACACGAACGGTTTTGACGCCGACGAGGTGGTGATCCTCGGCGGTGACCTGCGTTTGCCGCTCCTTGCCGCACCACCGGTTAGCCTCAACTCTGGTGCCGATGTAGTAGTGCAGGATGGTGACACCCTTGGCGGACAGATTGGCCTTGATGGTCGCGCCTTACAAATACTCCTCTTCCGTTCTCAACTCCGCGTACTTGGTGACAACTTCATTCCAAGCTACTTCGACTCGACCTACGACCTGTTTCGTCCCGAACGTTATACGGTGTATTCTTCGAGCGAGACAGTGCGCGAAGGCCATGTCGGCTATCTGATTGGCGCTGGGATTTCCTTGTTTCAGGATGTGCTTGTGTTCCAGAGCAGTCTTGAGGGGCCCTTTGGCGATGTAGACGGTGTGCGACCTACCCTGCGCGCCGAGTTGCTGCTGAGCGAGGGCATCATCCCGGGAGTATCGATCTCTGCGGAGTACATCAAAGAAGGGATTAAGGACTTGGACGATTTAGGAACGCTTGACCGTAGCCGTATAGGTAGCCGCTTAAACTACCGCACCGGCCCAGCGGTTATATCACTCTTTTATCAGGTGCGGCATGATCCGCTACGCGAGCGACAAGGGGACGATCCATGGACGGTTCGCTCCGGACTTGAAAGCACGATCGCGCTCAATTAGGAGGACGGCAATGAGTCATATTCAACACACCGTAGCTGTTTCCGCCCGCCGGAGAACAGGACTGCGATTCTTAGCTCCACTCTTGCTCCTTTTGAGCACCTTTGGGCTTCAGTCGGTAGCGGCGCAGAACGAGGAACCGGTCGCTATTTTAGTGTACTACTCGAATCAGGACGGCCTTGAGGTATTTAACGCCGAAGGCTTCCGGTACGAGCATTACTTTGGGATGGCTTTGCTACCTGGCGACCGCATTGTCAACCAAAGCTCATCGGCCGAAGTGGAGGTTTTACCTGCTGGGACAATTCTCAAGATAGCTCCACGTACCGAGTTTGCGCTTGAGAGCATCCAAGGGCGCAACCGTGCCCCAAGTACGAATCTTGATCTTGTCCGCGGCCGAGTTCGCGGTGTCGCTAGTACAATTGCCGGAAACCGCCTGCAGGTTCGCGCTGGCGCGGTAGTCGGGGGTGTTCGCGGTACCGACTTTCTTATTCAGTACGAGCCCGGTGAGCGAGCCCAGCTTATTGTTCGTACCGGCTTGGTGGAACTCACCAACACCGAAACAGGTGAGAGTATCCCGGTAGCTCAAGGACAGACTGCCGACGGGCTCGCCGAAGTGCTACAGACAACACCAGTTAGCCCCGAGGAGCTTGCTGAGGAGTTTGGTGAGCTAGAGTTTGAGCAGCTTGACCCTGAGTCTGTACCACGACCTGAACCGGAGCCCGAACCCCAACCTGGGCCGGAACCTGCACCCGAGCCCGATCCGGTGCCGCCCCAAGCTGAGGTAGAGGAAGCTCCAGGTGCCGACGCACTTGAGCGAATTGCCGAGTACCTTGGCTTCGAGTTTGGTGCGGTAACTATTGAAGGGGCGACCTACTCGCGGGTAGTGGTTGAACCTCGAGTTCAGATCGGCAGATTTAGGGCTGCACTGTATCTCCCGTTCATCTACCAGGAGGACCTTTTTAACGCCAACGAATGGTATAGGCCCGGAGGCAACAACGAATGGAGTTTTGGCAACGACTATAGCTGGAATAGCGATACCGAGAATGCGTTGGAAGACCTTGCCCGCGATGTAAGTTTGAAAATTCGCTACATCGAGTTTGGTCAACGCCGCGACCCCTTCTTTATCCGCGCTGGTAATCTCACAAATATCTCACTGGGTCACGGGATCCTCATGAACCGTTACGCCAACGACAGCGAGTTTCCAGCGGTGCGTCGTCTTGGTCTTAACCTTGGCGTAGACGGTACCTACGGCGGATTTGAAGCCATGACCAACGATGTAGTAGGCGCAGAGATATCCGGCGCTCGCCTGTACATGCGCCCGGCCGCGCCCCTCTTCCGCGCAGCACTCGGTGTGAGTGCGGTAGCAGACATCTACCCCGGCGACTCTGTGGAGGGCTTCAACGCCCCCAACGTGGATCTCATTCGTGACTCAGATCCGGTGTTGCTCAATGTTGCCGCCGACCTTGACTTCCCGCTGCTCGAGACCAGTCCCTTTTCGCTTATTCTTTACAGCGAGGTTGGTGGGCTTCTGCCATACCTGCGAAATGAGTACGACGATCCCGACAACGGCGGCTTGGAGAAGGGTCTACAGGAAAAGGCGCTCTTTGACTGGGGCGAACAAGAGCTGCAGAACTACGGGGCATCTGCTGGGTTTACCGGCAACGTCTTTGCGCTCGACTATAAGGGCGAGTATCGCTACAGCCAAGGTATCTTCCAGCATGGTGTTTACGATGCGGGATACGACCGCAACCGAGCGGATAGAACCCTGCAAGTTTTTGAGTATCTACTCAATCCAGACAACGAGGACTACGACATTACCACTATGGGGATTTACGGTGAGGCAGGAGTCGACATTCTACAGCTCTTCCGCATTGAGGCCGGGTACCTCTGGCCCTGGAAGTTGGACGATAACGGAGATTTCTCACAATCTGACCGTGATGAAGCGCTGCTGCGTCTTGCCCTCCTCCCAGGCTGGATGCCGGGTGGGCTTTACGGCTCGTTCAGCTACCGACGGGTGGGTTTCGTGCCAACAATACTCGAGCGCGACGGATTTGAGGATGCCGATCTCTTTGATCACAACACGACCCTGAGCGGAGAGCTAGTCATGCCGGTAGCTCCGGCGGTCTCCTTTGCGGCGGGCGTTACCACGACAATCCTACGGGATGAACAAGGACAAATCTTGTACGACTCAAAAGAGCGACCGAAACTCCGCTCCTCGGTGACGTTGGAGACCCGCATAGGTTATTGATGTTTGAGTATGGATAAGTCGCCACAGGCATACAATTCGCAGAACATTCAGGTGCTTGATCCGCGCGTTGCGCGAAAGATAGCGGCCGGTGAGGTTATTGAACGCCCGGCATCGATTGTCCGTGAGCTGATTGACAACGCGGTAGACGCTGGAGCTGCTCAGGTTACGCTCAGCATTGAGGATGGTGGGCTTTCACTGATCCGCGTTCAAGACGACGGGCGTGGTATGAGCATGCCTGATCTTAAGGTGTGTGCCTTGTCACATGCAACTTCGAAAATCCGTAGTGAGGATGACCTCCGGCTGTGCCGGAGCCTTGGCTTCCGTGGTGAAGCGCTCTCCAGCGTTGCGGCAGTTGCACGCTTACGCATTACAAGCCGCCAGGCAGCTGGCGAGCCGGGCGAAAACGCCGACGGCGCCCTTCTTGAGGCCGATGCCAGCGGGGCGTTAAAAGTTCGGGCGGTGCCAGCTCCGCCGGGAACCACGGTGGAGGTGCGTGATCTGTTTTATACCCAGCCAGCCCGTAAGCGCTTTCTCAAGAACCCCTCGGCCGAGAGTAAGCAGGTACGAACTACGTTTATCGACAAGGTTTTACCCTTCCCGGACCTTGAGTTCCGCTACTTTATCGGCGACAAACTTAAACTTTTCCTACCTCCCGCCTCGTACATCGACCGCATTCATGCCTGTTATCCCGAGGTGTCGGAAGCGCGACTACTGGAGGAACTCAATGAGTCACGCCCGGGTTTCAGCATACGAGTAGTCACGGGCGATCCTGGAATTTTCCGGCGCGACCGACGACTGCTCCAGGTTTTCATTAATGGACGCCGGGTCAACGAATACGCTTTTCAGCAGGCGGTTCAATATGCGTACGAGCCGTATCTTCCTGGTGGGCTGGTTCCAGTTGCGTGGGTTTTCCTTGATGTAGACCCTGAACTTGTAGACTTTAATGTACACCCGGCCAAACGCGAGGTGCGCCTGCGAAACAAAAAGGATATTCACGAGGCCCTGGTCGCCGTTATAAAGACGCACCTTCAACGCAACTCCAGCATTCCCGGCATAGCAGATACCACACCCCGCCAAAGCACTCCAACAGCGAAGCGGAATGCCCCATGGACGCGATCATATGCAGACGAGTTCTCAGAGAAAACCGAGTGGTACAGAAGTCCGCAACCGCTGCACACACAACCGTTTGGTGGTCAAACACTTGCGGAGCCCTCTGAACCTCCAGCTTCGTCCGATACGACATCATCATTTGAGTTTTTAGGTACGGTCTTTGGGGTATTCTTGCTTGTCCGTATGGGTGAGACACTGCTCTTTTTAGACCAGCATGCGGTTCATGAGCGCCTGATTTATGATGAACTCCGCGAGCGTCCACGTAAACAGGCGCTTCTTGTCCCGGTTGAATTTCAGACCGAACCAGAACAACGGGATCAAATTCTGTCTCGCCGGCCGGGCTTTGCGCAACTTGGCTTAGAAATTGAAGAGGTTCGTGCAAACACATGGCAGATCACCGCAGTGCCAGCAGGTTTCGAAAACTCACCGTCGGTACTTATTGAGGTACTCACCGACGAGTACGATCTGCACGAACGCCAAAGTGCTGAGTTCTTCGCGCGTCGGGCCTGCAAGGCCGCCGTCAAAGACGGCGACCGGCTTGACGGCACCTCTGCCGAGGACCTTATTTGCCGAGCGCTGGAGCTAAAAAACCCGCGCTGCCCTCACGGCCGCCCGCTATGGTTTGCGCTGAGCAAAGCCGACCTGTTCCGGGCAGTAGGCCGCACTTTCTAAGCTGCTAAGCCGCTAAACAGCTAAGCAGCCATCTCGGGCTGGCTTTCAAGCAGCGTCTAAAGGCTCTGCAGCATCGACTCAACCTGCGCTCGTTGCTCATATCTACCGTTTTGTTGCAGCAGATCCTCAAGCACAACCCGCGCCTCGGCAGACTCCTCTTGTGCAATAAGCACCTCACCCAGCCGGTGATAGGCTGGCCAGTAGGAACTGTCGTCCGAGATGATGCGCCGCAAGGAGTCTTCGGCATCCGAAAAGCGCCGAGAACCTATCTGAGCGAGGGAAAGGTTGTACCGAGCTTGACTGTTATCTGGACGCTGCCGCAGAGCAGTTTGGTAATGGCCAATACTCTCTTCATAATTCTCTTGTGCGAGATACACATTCCCGAGGTTGTTATTAATCTCAAACCCATTTGGTTCAATTTGGTACCCGGCCTGTAAGAAATTAAGTGCGTCGTCAAGTGCACCTTGCTCCTCCAGCAGTCGACCAACCTCCACATATGCGCGCACATAGCGGTTGTTGAGTCGTACCGCTGTCAGATGAGCGTTTACCGCACCGTCTATGTTGCCCCGCTCGGCGAGGATCTGCCCAAGGGTGTAGAAGTACTCTTCTTGCTCGGAGTTCAGCTCTACGGCTCGCCGGGCGTACCGCTCGGCCTCACTCAGCTTCTCAAGGTCCTGTTTTACCAGCGCCATATTATAATTAATAGTTGCACTGTCCGGCTGGAGCTCAAGAGCACGGCCAAACTGTCTCTCTGCGCTTGATAGATCTTCACCGCGGTAATGTGCCACCGCAGCTCGAAAATGATAGTCTGCGTTGGAGTTGTTAATACGTATGGCCGCGTT
>CAZQIK010000051.1:0-7742 GCA_964593085.1 uncultured Spirochaeta sp. | reverse complement strand
GGGGCCGAGTGCAAATATTCGCTATCGCCACGGCTTCCCGCTCAGTGGAGAAGAGCACTTTGACGCGGCATCTATCAGCCTGGACTACACCGCTGCGCCCTTCGGGCGCCACAAGCTCCTCATTGCCGCCAGCGGCAACATTGGCAACGAGCCGCCGACCGAACTCTCCGGCCTCGGCGGTACCGGGTATCGCACACTTCCTTCGCGCGGCTCGGCCGCCCCGCGTGCAGCGGCGGCCGCCCTTGAGTACGAGTTCCCGGTCCTCAGCCGCTCTTGGGGCACATTTACGCTTCTGGGATTTGGAGAAGGTGGTAGTTATAAGCCTGACGGTGAGTGGCAGGAGTTTTATGGCCCCGGGGCCGGATTCCGGCTCTATCTCGCCCGCGTTGCTATACCGGCACTGGGGTTCAACATGGCCTATAACATAGTTGAGAATGAGTTTGTCGGGAGTGTCTCGTTAGGTATGGCATTCTAGGCACAGGCCTAAGGTTCTTAGTTCGGACTCGCGTGTGCGTAAATCCGCAGTGGCTGCTTCAAGCTTCTTCTTGTGATTTTCAAGTTCCATATGCGCGAGAAAGAGCTTGAAGGCCATTCGAATGGACGATAGCAGCACGACACTGCCGGTACTCTTTACAATATAGCCATAGTTGGTAACGGCCTCTGTTCTTTGGACAACTTCAGGCTCGGTATGCGCCGAGAGAAAGATCAACGGGATGTTATGGCGCGCGAGAATTCGGCGCGCGGCTTCAATACCGTCAATTCCGTCACCTAGATCAATATCCATAAGGACAAGGTCAATGTGCTCCTCTGGATCGTCACAGCTGCAGATTGCATCCTCGCCGGTGCTAACATGCAGTACATTGTACCCGGCCTGGTGGAGTTGTCGAGACTCCACCAACGCCACTATTGCCTCGTCTTCTACTAATAGGATCCGTTGCCCTTGCTCGGTCACTTTTTCACTCCATTCAGGTGCTTACTTCTGTGTTCAGTGCCGCCAGTTCCTCGTCGCGGAAGATCCGCTCGGAGCGTAGAATTATAATAAAGTCGTTGTCCTTCTTGCCAATGCCCTGAATGAAGCTGGTGTCCACCGAGGTGCCTATTGAGGGTGCTTTCTCTATTGAGCTTGGCTCAATGTCCACTACCTCATTGACGCTGTCGGCGGTAGCTCCCATGGTAACGCGCCCGTCCTCAAAGGGAACATCCAGCACTATGATCATAGGTCTGATCTCGGAGTCGTCCGGCAGCGGCCGCAGATTAAGCTTCTTGCGCAGGTCAATAACCGGCAGCACGTTTCCACGGAAGTTGATTACGCCTAAGACGTAGTCCGGCATACGCGGAATGTGGGTGATCTCGGCATACTCAAGTACGGTTTGTGAATGACCTACATCCACCGCGTACTGTTCGTTGTCCATAACAAAGGTGAGGTACTGGTCGCCGGTTGTGCCGACGACCTCCTCAATACCTTGCTGCTGGGGTGTGGCTGAACTCATGTTCTCCTCCTCACGTTCATGGCCTTAGGCCCATGGCCCCACGACCGTGATCGGCTTATGCTAAAACTCATCAAATTCATCATCACTGACATCACTCGTGCGGGAGCCAGGCTCATCAAGCGCTAAGGTAATGCCGGTTGAGTGCGCACCTGCACCTTGGTGGTGCGGCTTGTGAGCCTTGGGTGCATCTAAGAGCTGGCGTGAAGTGTTGACCTTGAAGAAGCTCATGGTTGACTGCATCTGCTCTGCCTGACTGGAGAGTTCCTCAGACATTGATGCCATTTCCTCAGATGCCGATGCGTTCTGCTGCACAACCTGGTCAAGTTGCAGAATGGCTTTGTTGATCTGTTCGGCACCGGAGTTCTGCTCGGCGCTGGAGGAGGATATCTCCTGTACCAACTCGGCGGTGCGGCGAATGTCCGGCACGAGCTTCTGCAGCATGTCGCCAGCTTTCTCTGCTACGGCAACACTGCGCTGTGAGAGTTCGCTGATCTCACCAGCGGCCTTCTGGCTGCGCTCGGCAAGTTTGCGTACCTCGCTTGCTACAACCGCAAAGCCCTTACCGTGTTCACCGGCGCGCGCCGCCTCTATGGCCGCGTTGAGTGCAAGGAGGTTGGTGTTGCGCGCGATCTCCTCAATGATGGTGATCTTATCGGCAATCTCTTTCATTGCCTCAACGGTTTGGGCAACCGCCTGACCCCCTTCCTCGGCATTCTGGGCCGACTGCTGGGCAATCTTGTCGGTCTGCATAGAGTTGTCGGCATTCTGGCGAATATTGGAGCTCATCTGCTCCATGCTCGAGGAGACTTCCTCGGTAGAGGCGGCCTGCTCGGTAGCCCCCTGCGAGAGCCCTTGTGCGG
Source organism: uncultured Spirochaeta sp. (assembly GCA_964593085.1). Lineage (GTDB taxonomy): Bacteria > Spirochaetota > Spirochaetia > DSM-27196 > SLAA01 > SLAA01. Next base: position 5,392 of record CAZQIK010000051.1, on the reverse strand, counting down.
TGGAACTCATCTCTTCACTGCCCGAGGACACGTTCTCTGCCGCCGACTGCACATTGGTCACGACCTCGGTGAGACGGTTCGTCATGTTGCGCAGTGCCTCGGCAAGCGTGCCAATTTCGTCTTTCTGGTTTACATCAAGCGTGGTGGTCATGTCACCCTCGGCAAGCTTCTGTGCGTAGGCAACGCCTTTGGCAACCGGCCCGGTTATGCCGCGAGTGAGGATAATGCCGAGTGCAAGGGCAAGGATGACTCCAATAATGATACCGATAACAGCTATAAGAATTACCTGGGCGCCGTCGGCTGCCGCCTGCGCTATTTCCTCGTCCGCTATCTCTTCATTCAAGTGAATGATCTGGTCTAATAGATCCATAGCTGCATTCTGACGCTCAACTGCAATGCCCAGTGCCTGCTCATTGAGCCCGTCGTACAACGCTACAACCCCGGCCGCCTCATCTTGTAACTGTCCGAATAGCTCAAATGTAGTGTCGGCATTGGGCCGCATGGTGGTGGTGTATTCCCGGATAGCGGCCTGCGTGTTGCCAGCCTGCATGTGATTTCGAATGACCGCGACGCTGCGGTGAAACGGGTTGTGTGACTCAGGCATTTGCTGCAGTAGTTGCTCTATTTCCGGGTTGCTGGTTTCAAAGCCCGCCAACCAGCGGCCAAAGTTACATGCGGTTGGGTCGTCGCCACCCGTAAAGCTCTCCCCGGTGAGGATGTAGTTTGTCACTTGTCCCATAACCTCGTGGTGGTCGGTGGTGAACCCTATAAGCATAGACTCAAGCGCATCTGGGTTGAGAATGTCGGTGCTCTCAATTGAGTGGCTGTCTTCTACAAACTGGTTGTTAATTTCTTCCCACGCCTCCCAGGCCGGGACAAACTGGTTCCAAAGCCGTTCTTCTTCCGCTGTTTGAGGTAGCGGCTCATAGAGGTCCCACGCGGCCTGATAGTTGCGGCGTGACTGCGCTATGTTGGCGTACTGTCGTTCTCGCTGTTCGGCAGTTAGGCGCGGGTTAAGGAGCGAGCGTAGCGCTATGCGAATGGCGTTGCTCTCACTCTCGATAATGAGGAGGCTCTCAATGCTTGGTAGCCGAACCTCGCCAATTTCTTCTACATGGCCGTTCATTTGTTGAGCACCGGTGAGTCCAAAAACTCCTACCACTGCAACAATGAGTGCTACCACTATGAAACCACCTATGAGTTTCACCCCTAAACGTAAGTTCTTCATCTTTGCCTCCTCGTGTGCGCCGCCTCGTTTTTGTTTTCTTGCCCTGAACTACGCGCAAGGCAGAGTTGTTCCAGAATAGATAAAACCTGTTCGTACTCGTATGACTTGTCCAAAAAGTGGTCGGCTCCTAGCATACGTGCACGGCTGTGGTTTGCCTCGCTCGGGAAGTTGGTCAGCACCACGACGAGCGGCTGTTTCTCGAGCAGGCTGAGTTGTTTTAGTACGTCAAACCCGGTGCCGTCGGGAAACTGGAGATCTAAAATGAGCAGATCCATGGTGTGTCGTCGTAGGTAACATAGGGCGTCACAGACCGTCTCGGCTTCATGAATCTCAAGCGTGATCCCGGTATTACTCATGAGCTTCCGTATGTTGTGGCGCAGCACTGCTGCGTCGTCTGCCAAGAGGATGCTCACTGTGTCGCATTTAGGCACCAGTTTTTGACTGGACGCCCGCTTCTCAGGAGTTGTCATTGGCTGCAGTATGCGGTGGTATTGGTCTGCGGTATGCCACAGAAACTGTTAACTGTGTGACACATTATGTGTTACACGGAGAAAGTTTTTCTGTCAGGAATTGTGCCGACGCCTGGCGACGTGGCGTGGCCCTGGAGAGGGGCTTATTCTATGAGCCGGTGACGCAGAACATAGTGAATGAGCTCTGCGTTGCTCTTAAGCTGCATTTTTTGCAGCAACCTTCGGCGGTACGAGTTTACGGTATTTACGCTGAGTAAAAGTGACTCGGCGACCTCACGTACCGACATCCCCCTACCTATGAGTAGTAAGATTTCGTGCTCACGGTCCGAGAGCACCGTATGGGGCGGCGTCTCCGTCTCCGGTCCGGACTGCGGAATGAACTGCTCGGCAAGCGTTTCGGAGATATATCGACCTTTGGTATATACGCGGCGTATTGCCTTGACCAGCTCCTCCGAGGCTGCATCTTTGGTTACGTAACCGGCTGCGCCGTCGGCTAGTGCGCGGCGGGCGTAGCGTTCCTCGGGATGCATGCTGAGAACAAGGGTTCGCACCCCGGGAGCACGTAGCCGCAGATCCTTGAGCACCTCAAGTCCATTGCGGTCGGGGAGCCCAATGTCTAAGAGCAGTATATCTACCTGGCCTACCGTTGGGAGTAGCTCAAACAGTTGGGCCGCAGTGCAGGCCTCACCCACCAAGCGGATGTCGTCCTCACTCGTAACAAGTTTGGCAAAGCCGTCGCGGATCAGCGCATGGTCGTCGGCAATGAATACTCGGATCATGTCACTAACTTCAATTTTTGGGCACAACAAGAATTACCCGAGTGCCTTTGCCTGGCTTACTGCATATTCGAAAGCGCCCGCCTAAACGCTCTGCCCGTTCGGTCATGCTAAGAAGGCCGAAGCCGCCAGCCGTACTTTCGGTCGTCGACGGTGTAAACCCTTTCCCATTGTCGGAGACCGTGACCAAAAAACTCTGCCCATTGCTGCGTACACCGACCCAAACCTGTTTGGCTCCTGCATGGCGCACCACGTTCGTAAGTGCCTCCTGCACAATGCGAAAGACCGCAAGCGACTTTTCCGGACCAAGTTCCAGCTCCTCAATTTTAGGCGCAAACTCTACCGCAATACCAAACTGCTTTCGAATGTCTTCTAAATGCCACCGCAGTGCTTCAAGGATACCGTTGGTGTCGAGTACCGGCGGCCTAAGTTCATGAATGAGCGCACGAGTCTTGGTCACGGTATCGTCCAAAATAGCACGCATGTCGTTGATGACCGGCTCCATCTCTGCACGGTCAGATGCTCGTTCAAGCATGGTAAGATTCATTTTTAAAGCGGCAATTGACTGGCCGAGGTCGTCGTGAATTTCGCCAGCAAGAAATGCATTTTGCTCTTCTTTTATGTGATGTAGATGAGCCGAGAGGTCGCGAAACATGCGCTCACGCTCAATGAGCTTGAACGCCATTTCTATGTGCGCCAGTACAAACTCTTCGTTACCAGGAGTTTTGTAGATATAACCGTACTTCGTCATGAACTGCGTGCTGCGGAGCGTTTCGCGGTCGTTGTATGCGGAGTGGAGGACCACCGGGATATCTGAGTTCGCATGGAGTTTGCGCGTGGTCTCCAGCCCATTGATGGCACCGGGTCCGAGGTAAATATCCATGAGAATAAGGTCTGGCATTTCGATGTTCTCAACCCGGTGCAGACATGACTCACCAGAAGACACCGCGACGGCCATGTATCCGTTTTTGTTGAGAAACAACGCCAATGATTTGCCGAGAACAACTGAGTCGTCGACAATTAATACTTTTTTATGCTGAGACATCACTTGGCACTACTCTTTGTGAGTAGTGTAGTGCCGGTTGCCGCGCAATGCAAGGACTCGTTTGCTGGCAGCCACGCCGCTTAGGTGTGGCTGCGCTTGCGTTCTCCTATTGGGAGTATCCGTTTGCGAATGCGTATAGACTGTGGCGTAATCTCTACCAGCTCGTCGTCGCGGATGAAGTTTATTGCCGCTTCCAAGGTTAGTGGCCGAGGAGGGGTAAGGATTACGTTGTCGTCACGACCGGAAGCGCGCATGTTGGTGAGCTTTTTTGTCTTGCACGGATTCACATCTAGATCGTTTTCGCGGTTGTGTTCTCCAACGACCATGCCTTCATAGACAGGGTCTCCTGGCGAGACAAACATTGTGCCGCGTGGTTCCAGGTTAAAGAGCGCGTAGGGCACCGCAGTTCCCTGTCGGTCGCTGACCAGCGAACCGGTGAAGCGAGAGGGGAAGTCACCGCGGTAGGGTTCATAGCCTTCAATGTATGCATTCATGATGCCGGTGCCGCGCGTGTCGGTAAGCAGCTCGTCGCGGAAGCCTATCAAGGCGCGTGAGGGAACGCTGAACTCAAGTCGCGCCCGTCCGTTTCCGTGATTAATGAGCCCGACCAAGCGTCCGCGCCGCACAGAGAGTTTCTCGGTCACAATGCCGGAGTATCCATCACCACAGTCGATGTAGACGCGTTCAATTGGCTCGGTGCGCACACCGTCACGTTGTTGAAAGATAACCTGGGGCCGACCGACGCATACCTCAAAACCTTCGCGCCGCATCTGCTCAATGAGTATTGCCATTTGAAACTCGCCACGCCCACTAACCAGAAAACCTTCCTTGTCGTCGGCATCCTCAACCCGCAGCGAAACGTTCTGCATAGTTTCACGATGTAGTCGCTCGCCAAGTTTAGTGGCCTGTACGTGTTTACCTTCGCGTCCGGCAAAAGGGCCGGTGTTGCGGAGAAACTGCATGGCTACGGTCGGCTCGTCCACGGTTATGCGGCGCATGGCTTCAGGCGAGTCTTTGGTGCAGATAGTGTCACCAATGTGCACTTCATCAAGTCCGGATAGTACAACGATGTCCCCCGGTTCTACGCGAGTTGCCTCAACTATGCTCAGCCCGTCATAGACCTGAAGCTTGTTTACCTTCAGCGGTTTAATCTTGTTTTCCGCGTCTATTCGAATGAGCGCAGCGGCGGATGCCACGGCCTGGTTATGCGTTTTACCTATGGCCAGCCGGCCCAGATAGTCGGAGTAGCCTAAGTCACTCACCAACATCTGAAAAGGACGGTCGGGATGCTGCACGGGAGCCGGTATCTCCTCTACAATCATGTTGAGCAGCAGATCAAGTCCCTCGTTAGGAGCGTCAAGATTGCGTTTAGCAATGCCCTCGAGTCCAATAGCGTAAACCATGGGAAAATCGAGTTGTTCATCATTGGCGTCAAGATCTATAAAGAGTTCGCTGACTTCCTCAAGGACTTCATGCGGGCGCGCATCCTTGCGGTCAATTTTGTTAATAACCACGATGATCTTGAGGCCTGCTTCCAGGGTTTTGTTCAGCACAAAACGAGTCTGTGGCAGCGGCCCCTCAGCAGCATCTACCAAGAGCAAAGCACCGTCGGCCATGGACAAGGCTCGTTCCACCTCACCACCGAAATCGGCGTGCCCTGGTGTGTCGATGATGTTAATTTTGACATCGCTCCAGCGCACGGCGCAGTTCTTGGCTGCAATAGTAATACCGCGCTCGCGTTCGAGGTCCATGCGGTCCATAAGTCTGTCGTCCACCTCTTGGCCTTCCCGGAAAAGGCCGCTGTGCCGAAACATTGCGTCGACAAGGGTGGTTTTGCCATGATCAACATGGGCAATAATAGCTATGTTGCGTA
>CAZQIK010000050.1:0-7806 GCA_964593085.1 uncultured Spirochaeta sp. | reverse complement strand
CTTTTCCCACCGCTGCTTTCTTGGGTTTGAGGCCGCCCAAATTGACAGGGTTAGATTTAAGCCGTGAGTAGGCGTTTTCACCGGAAGCAATCTCAAAGGTGACAGGCCAGTCCGCCCGCAAACCTTCAACAATGACAATGTCGTAACCAACAAACAGGTGGCGAAACCCGTCCTCAGAAACCTCCATCGTGTCCAAGAAAAGAGCGGTCTCTTCGGGGCCCCGCAGCAAAACTTGCTCAGCGCCAGCCTTGCGCATGCGGGCGCTATCGGTTCCGGGAGTGTCGAGCCGTATGTCATGATGCGTAAACTTTGCCGCTCCCACTCGGAAACCACGTTTGCTCAACTCGGCAATTACTTTGAGTACCAGCGTAGTCTTTCCGCAACCGGACCATCCAATAAAGGCTGTTATTAACATACGCTGTGACCCTACACCCTTCGCTCGGTTATGGGCAAGCGCCCCACCCAATCAATCATGATGCTACTCGGCACGAACACCTACAGCCGAAATACTATCGCCTTGAGCAATGAGGTCTACAACATCTTCCCCACGAATAACTTTACCAAACACGGTATGTTTTCCGTTTAAGTGCGGCTGCGGGGCATGCGTGATAAAAAACTGACTCCCGTTGGTGTTCGGCCCGGCGTTTGCCATGGAAAGTACCTTAGCGTCATGCTTCAAGGGGTTGCCCTTTGTCTCGTCTTCAAAGGTGTATCCGGGACCGCCACGACCGGTGCCGGTGGGGTCACCGCATTGAATCATGAAGTTTGGAATAACGCGGTGAAAGACAACGCCATCGTAAAACGACTGTTCAGCAAGGAAGACAAAGTTGTTCACTGTTTTAGGGGCGTGTTCGGGAAAGAGTTGAAGTTCAATTTCACCCTTGTTGGTCGTAAGCGTAACGAAATATTTCTTGTCGGTATCTATGCTCATCTCGGGAGGGGTTTGCCAGTTTTGTGCACTCATAGTTGTTCTACTCCTGTTTGGTTGTGATACGAGAACTCTAGCCAGTATACATTAAGCTGAGGCTACAGGCCAAGCGCAATGGAGTCTAACGGTCCCGTCCAAAAAACCGGCGAATCTTGGACCGAATTGAGAAGCCGGACAGCGAGCCCTTGTTGCCCGATGCGGCGGCTTGCACCTTGGTTATCATCGCCGTTTGAGACTCCGTCGGATCCTTATCATGTCGTGGAGAGCGTTGCTCAGGCGCCCCGGAGAAGCGGTTCACCGAGTGTTGCTCGCCCACGACCAAAAGCACGTCACTCGGTTGAAATAGGTAGTCGGGCCCAAAGAAACCAAAGTGATCTCCGTCACTTGAGCGAATTGCAATAACATTGATCTCGGCCTCACGTCGGAGATTGGCCTCAACAACGGTTTTACTATGGTACTTGGCTGGCACCTCCACCTCGGCCATTGCCAATCCACTGCCGATTGGGAAGTAGTTGAACAAGGTGGAGGAGATCAAGGTCGGGGTAATTCGGCGCGCCGCCTCTTTATTTGGGAAAACAATCTGTGTCGCCCCTACCAGTTCAAGAATTTCACCATGTTCGTCGGTCTCGGCAGTAGCAACGATATGCCGCACGCCGTGTTTTTTGAGGTAGTTCGTTACCAGAATAGATACCTCTATCTTATCCACTAAATCAATAATCACGCCATCAATTGTGGCCGGAACAATCTTGGAGATAGCCTCTTCCTTGAGCGCATCGGCAACATAGGCCGCCTCAACCCGGTTCTTGTACTGCTCTATGAGTTCGTCGTCTTTGTCAATGATGAGGATCTCGACATCGGTGAGCAGCATCTCCTCCAGAACACGGCGTCCGAACTTTCCAAGTCCAATTAATCCAAACTGCTTTTTCATAGGTGCATTCCTTCTGCTGGACCTTCTGTTGAATCTTCTGGCGGACCAAGACCGGCAACGCCGCCGATGTACTCACCCAAGAAGTATATCTCCCTCCGGAAAGTCATAGAGCCGTCGTGAGGGCGGACGAAACTGCGGTGCGGCCATAGTAATGAGTCCGACACGACCGGCAAACATCGTGAGTATTGTAACGACTCGACCCCAACTTGTAAGCTCGGCCGTTATGCCTCGCGAGAGCCCGACGGTTGCAAAGGCGGAGATGGTCTCAAAGATTACATCAATCAGTAAATAATTCCGCCCGCCAATAAAGTTCTCGGTGACGGTGAGCGCAAAAACCGCGGTGAAAATAAGCCCTAAACACTTCATCAGCATACCGGAAGCTCGTCCCAGTATCTTCCCAGACAGTCGGCGAGAGAATACCTGGATTTCACCCGTTTCATCGGCTCGCTTAGCGACAAACAGCACTATTACCGCGAAGGTCGTGATCTTAAGTCCACCGGCAATTGAGCCGGGCGCACCTCCAATAAACATGAGCAGCATCGTCCAGACGAGGGCTGGACTCGAAAGCTCTGACTGTGGAACTGTGTTAAAGCCCGCTGTTCGCGGCGTGACCGACTGAAACAGGGCCCCAAGCGGCCCACCCCCGGCGCCAGCAAGGAGGGCTTCACGTTCAAAAATGTAGAAACCAACGGCACTCAGCACCAGCATGCAAGCGGTCGCGGCAAGCGTTATCTTGGTATGCAGCGACAGAACACGACGGCGTCCTTGCCTAAGCGCCAGAAGATCATCAATGACCACAAATCCTATGCCGCCAACTACTACCAAAATCATGATCGGCAGCAGCACTGAAGCACTCCCGGCAAAGGCCTCCAAGCTGTTGTCAAAGAGGCTGAACCCGGCATTGCAGAATGCCGATATCGCATGAAACACGGCACCCCAACCAGGGTTTTCAATTCCATGGCTACGAAACGCAAGATACAACGCGGCTGCGCCCACGGCTTCCATGACAAAAGTGAGAATGAGAATGTGTTTTACGATTCGCCCAGGCCTATAGGAGACCGAGTCGACGTAGTAGTTGGTGACAAGCCCTCTGTTCGAGAGGGAGATTTTTCCGCCAGCACCAGTTAGATACAGCGTAGCAAAGGTGACAATGCCAAGGCCGCCGACCTGAATGAGCGCGACAACAATAACCTGGCCAAAAAAGCTGAACTGGGAGGTGTTTACAACGATCAGCCCGGTGACGCAGACCGCAGAGGTTGCTGTGAACAGAGCACTCAAATAGTCCAGTCTCCCTGGTCCTGGCCACGCTACTGGGAGCGTTAGCAAAACCGAGCCAATGAGTATAGTAATTGTGAAGAAAGCAAACAGTGGGGTTTTGTCGTTCGATTTATGCTTGGCCATACCGCCGAATTGCTCCTGGCTTTCAATTCTGTAATTCTACCGCTATTAATTAGGCAACTCAAGCATCTCGCGCAAAAGACACTACACGTCGGTACGGTGTAGTTGGTATCTTATGGTAAGATGGTGGAAACCTGATGAGAATCTCGCAGGAAACGTAGCCAAAAAGGAGGCGGATATGTCCGCGACAGACATTCAGCAATTTTTAGGACAGGATGCAGAGTACCTGCTAGAACACAACTGTAAAACAGTACCCAAGGAATCACTCCATTTGCCTGGACCAGATCATGTAGATACCGTTTGGGCACACTCGGATCGGAATAACAAGGTACTACGGAATCTTCAGTCGCTGTATGACCATGGGCGGCTTGGCGGTACCGGATATCTCTCCATTCTCCCGGTCGATCAGGGCATTGAACACTCGGGCGGTGCTTCGTTTGCCAAGAACCCGGCCTACTTTGATCCAGAAAACATTGTAAAACTTGCCATCGAGGGTGGTTGTAACGCGGTAGCATCAACCTTTGGTGTTCTTGGAGTCGTGTCGCGGAAGTATGCGCATCGCATCCCTTTCCTCGTGAAAATTAACCACAACGAGTTGCTCACATACCCAAATAAGCACCAGCAAATTCTATTCGGTACGGTTAAAGAAGCCGACAACATGGGTGCGGAGGCAGTTGGGGCTACAATATACTTTGGCTCGGACGACGCCACGCGTGAAATTGTTGAGATTGCCGAGGCTTTTCATTATGCGCATGAACTGGGCATGGCCACAGTGCTGTGGTGTTACCTGCGTAACAGCGCCTTTAAGCACGAAGGCACCGACTACCATACCGCGGCGGATCTCACCGCTCAGGCCAACCACCTGGGTGTAACGATTGAGGCAGATATAATTAAGCAGAAACTTCCGGATACCAACGGTGGGTACAAAGCCTTGAACACCGGTGAATCTTCTTACGGCAAACTAGATGAACGGATTTACAGCGAGTTAACAAGCGACCACCCGATAGACCTGTGCCGCTACCAGGTTCTCAACTGTTACATGGGTCGCGCAAGCCTCATCAACTCGGGGGGTGCTTCAGGAAAAAACGACTTTGCCGACGCGGTTCGCACTGCAGTAATCAACAAGCGCGCAGGTGGCGCCGGACTCATTAGTGGACGCAAAGCCTTTCAGCGTCCAATGGAAGAAGGAGTGAAGCTCTTGAACGCCATACAAGACGTGTACCTCGACAGTTCGGTCGGCATTGCCTGAGGAGTGAGTACATCCATACTATGATACATAATTTTGACCAGCGAGCCCGCGTATACGCGCGGGTTCTTCTTCGTCAGGGGCTTAATCTTCAGCTCGGACAGCGCCTCTTTGTACGTAAAGCCCCGGTTGAGGCCGCAGCCTTTATCCGAATTCTTACCGAGGTTGCCTACCAAGAGGGGGCGCGCTACGTTGCTTTGTTTTGGGAAGACTCAGCAGCAACTCGTATTCGTTACGAGCAGGCTCCCGAGGACTCATTCGAAGAGTTTCCGCACTGGCACACAGATGCCTTGGTACATGGCGCGGAGCAGAACGACGCCTTCTTGGTATTTAGCTGCGAAGACCCTCATCTCACTGACGGAATACCGTCTGCACGAGTCAGCACACCCGTACGCACCGCCAACCGCCACATGGAGCCCTTCCGCCGTTATGTCATGAATAACGAGATTGCTTGGTTGGTAGCGTCAGTTCCAACCCCCGGCTGGGCTCAGGCAATATTTCCAGACTCTTCGGCAGAACAGGCCGTAGACAAACTCTGGGAAACTATTTTCCGGTTGTGCCGAGTAGATCAACCAGACCCGGCGGCTGCTTGGGATGAACATGCACGGCTAACCGCTGAACGTGTGCGCTTTTTAGATGAACGAAAGTTCCATGCGCTGCGTTTTCGTGGGCCCGGTACCGACTTGAGCGTAGGGCTAGCCGACGGGCACGAGTGGCATGGAGTGGGCTCAACCAACAAAGCAGGCGTGTTTTTCATACCCAACATGCCGACCGAGGAAGTATTCACCGCTCCCCACCGTGGTCGCGTAAACGGAGTTGTGCGTAACACTCGGCCCCTGGTGGTAGATGGGACCACCATAGACGAGTTTGAGTTGGAGTTTCGTGAAGGGAAAGTAATTCGGGCCACGGCTACTAAGGGACAAGACGCTCTTACAGCGCTGCTGGAGACCGATGAAGGTGCAAGTTATCTGGGTGAGGTAGCATTAGTACCCAACAGCTCACCGGTATCGCGCTCAGGACTTATGTTTCACAACACCTTATTTGATGAAAACGCGTCCTGTCACCTGGCTCTTGGGCGCGCATATCCTTTTTGCGTGCAACATGATGGAGAAGACGACTTCCGTACACGCGGCGGCAACCAAAGCTTGGTGCATTATGATTTCATGATTGGTTCCGGAGAGACCGATGTAGTTGGAATAAGGGCCGATGGAACTGAGGAACAATTGCTTCATAAGGGTGAATGGGTAGTGTGATATATGAGTCGAGTCGACGAACTGGAAAAGGAGAACTTTGATCTTAGTCAACTGCTCGAAATCGGCAAGAGCCTTAACTCAACTCTTGAGTATACCCGGCTTATCGACTCGATTCTTCATACATGTTTAGCCCAGATGCGCTTACTTCAAGCAGGTGTTTTTGTTCGGCGGGAGGCCGCCCAGGCTGAACTTATACTGAATCGTGAATACATCGGATTTGAACTGGACCATTCTGTTCTATATTCCATTCCTCCCGATGACCCACTGCGCAAGCAATTGCTGGAGAGACCCGACTGTTATAGTCCGGAAGAACTGAAAGCGGCGCTACCCATGAACAGTCCCGAGAGCGGACTCTCACACATACCCTATCATTTAGTGGTGCCGCTGGTTGCGCGTTCAGACTTACAGGGCATTATCGTATTGGGCCGCCGAATTGATGATTCCGAGTTCACGGCTGATGAACGCCGTTATGTGTTGGATATTGGAAGACTTGCCGCCATAGCGGTGTACAATGCTTACCTTTTTGACCGTGCCACTATAGATTCTCTAACCCGGCTCAAACAACGCCATGTGCTTGAAGAGCGCATGCTGGAGCTCTTTAAGAATCACGGAGACGCGGGTCGAGAAAACCTCTCGCTTCTCATGCTCGACGTTGACCATTTCAAACCGGTGAACGACACCTATGGACACAAGTTTGGTGATGCAGTCTTACGCCGACTTGCCGAGATTGTCGTGCAGCACACTCGGCCGGTGGACATAGCCGCTCGTTATGGGGGCGAAGAGTTTGTCATTCTGCTGCCGAGCCTGGACGCCGTTGGCGCCAGCGAGGTAGGCGAACGCATTCGCATAGCGGTGGAAGATGATCGCTTCTACTATGGTGACAAGGAATTACACGTGACGGTCTCGATCGGCGCGGCGGAGTACAGTCCCGCCATTGATCACTTACCGGGAGATCTTATGGCGCGTGCGGATGAGGCGATGTACGAGGCAAAAAATGGCGGACGAAATAAGGTAGTTATTGCGCACAACAATCGTCAGCCAGGATAAACGTAGACCCGAATGCACTCATATACTCAAGCGTCGTCTACAGGCTCGGACGGCACCTCATTGCAGTCACCACCCGATCCGGCAAGATCAAGCAAGGCATCTTCAGTACTTCCGCAGAGCGGGAGGTAATCCGACAGCTTGGTGAGCTCAAGCACCCGCCGCACCGGTTCCTGTACTGCCGCAATTCGCAGCGGAATGTCTTTTTTCTCGCAGTAGGATTTCGCCAGCAGCAGAATACCCACACCGCTTGAGTCCATATACCCGACTCCGCCAAGATCAATAATGAGTCCTGCGTTCTCGGCATGGGTTTCTTCAAGTATTGCGCTTTTGAGGGCGGTGCCCTGAAAAAGGTCGACGTCACCTTTGACGCGCAACACCGCAACCTTGTCGGCAAACGAGCGTTCGAGCTCCATACCCTTAAGTATGGTCCTTTTTTGGAGCAAATTCCAGAACTAATAGGGTCTGATCGTCATGCTGCTTGCCAGCGGCCACAAACTCTTCCAAACTCGTGCAGACAGCCTGTCGCACAGCCGCAGCGCCCTGATGGGCCGTGTTGATGACTGTGGTTGCAAGCCGTTCGGCTCCGAACTGCTCTCCTGCAGTATTTCCGGCCTCGGTTATGCCGTCGGTGTATAGGACCAACACATCTCCGGGTGAGAGCCGGGTCTTTATACTGTGATACTCGCCGTCGGCATCAACGCCGATCGGGAGCCCTTCTGTGTCCAGGTACTCTCTCCCTCCGCCTGCCCATGAAGCCCCAGATCCTGCTCCGGCAACTCCAGCCTTTCTGTACACCATAAGGGGGTGGTGCGCAGCGTTGGCGTACTCAAGCTCTCCGCTTAGCACGTTTATCCGGCACAGGCCGATAGTTGCATAGTGCTCGGCCGCTGTTCGACGTGCGATCCCGGCGTTAACCGCACGAAGGGTAAGCGCCGGATCCGGTTTAGTCCCGGGTTCACTATCCAGCAATGTGTTAATCATGACCATTACAAGGGCAGCCGGAATT
>CAZQIK010000049.1:5537-7875 GCA_964593085.1 uncultured Spirochaeta sp. | reverse complement strand
GGAACCCGAATCATCATCGGCATAAAAATGCGGTCGACCTTCTTGGCCACCAGGTCAAGCACATGCCCGTGAGCCACCTTGGCCGGAAAACACACCGTGTCCGAGGGGATTGCCTGCAGCCCGCTCTCAAAGAGCGAGTAAGTAGACTCCCGCGAGACCACCGGCTCCATGCCTAAGGCGCGGAACAAAGTCGTCCAGTACGGCATGCTGTTCCAAAACTCCAGCGCCCGCGGTATGCCGATGCGCGTCGGTCGCGCTTCCGCCATCCCTGGCTCACGCGACACTAGCGCGTCCCTGCCCGTCGGTTGCGCTTTCGCCATCCCTGGCTCGCGCGAGCCAGAGTCGTCGTTGTAGTTCTTCACCAGCAACTCGTTGTGCAGCTTGACCATGTCGGGTACCGCATCTATGCGCGCGCGTGCTGACTGCAGCTGTTCGCGCACCGCAGGGTCTGCGGCCTCGCCGATGATCTCACCCCGTTCACAGCGGTTGCCGGTAATGTGGCGCACCCCACCTGCAAACTCTACAATGGTGCGCATGCAGTTGTTGGTGCAGAACTTACACACCACCCCCGGCTGCTTGCTGTAGCTAAAGCTCTCAATCTCGGCCAGCCCAATAAAGCCCGAGGCTGCACTCTGCCCCTCGGCTAATTCCCCGGCCTCCTGCGCCGTGCGTGTGCGCTTCTCCATGTGAGTCTTGGTCAACAGCGCTATGCCAATGGCCCCCATCTCCCCAGGGAAGGGTGGGCGGATCACCTTGCGTCCGGTGTACTGCTCTAAGGCACGCAGCACCGCGTCGTTCTTAAAAGTGCCCCCCTGGACCACAATGCGGTCGCCCACCTGTGCAAGGTTGCTCATGCGCACAACCTTGGTGAACACGTTCTCTATAATAGAGCGACACACCCCGGCCAAAATATCCTCGGTGGTGCGCCCGTTCTTTTGCTCGGTAATAATGGAGCTGTTCATGAACACTGTGCAGCGGCTGCCAAGCCGGCTTGGGTGCTCGGCGGCAAAGGCGAGTGGCGCAATCTGGTCTACCGGTATACCTAAGCTGCGGGCATAGGTCTCTATGAAGCTCCCACATCCGGCACTACAGGCCTCGTTGAGCACAATGCCGGTGACAACCCCACCCTTAAGGTTAATGGCCTTCATGTCCTGCCCGCCAATGTCAAGGATGAAGCTCGCCCCCTCGGGGTGATCCTCATCCACCGCCCACTTCTGGCTTGCCCGTGCATGCGCCACCGTCTCTACGGTGTGGTAGTCAGCACCAAAGGCGCGGGCAAAAAGCTGCTCCCCGTACCCGGTGGTGCCTACCCCTAAGATCTCAAGCTCAACCCCCGCTGCTGCGTAGGCATCACGCATCTCAATGAGCCCTTGCTTAATAACGGCAAGCGGGTCGCCGTGGTTGCCGGTGTAGTAGGTGTTGACCACCTCTTCTTGCTCGTTAAGCAGTACAAACTTGGTAGTGGTGCTCCCCGCATCTATTCCTAAATACACCCGCACCCGCTCACCCCGCGCGTACTCGACGGGGCGAAACTCGGTGTGTGGGTAGCGGGCCTCAAAGGCCTGGCGGTCATCGGCGTCGGCAAAAAACCGCTCCGGGGTTGTCGCCGCAGCCCCCTCGCTGCCGGGCTCCTCTATGCGTACCCCGCTCAGCGCACTCAGGCTCTCTACCCCGGCGTAGGTGCAGCTCTTGTCGGAGAACATTGCCTCTATGCTCAGTGCTGCCCCGTAGGCGACAATAATCTCAGGCCCCTCGGGGATAATAATGTCTCCCTCACCAAGGCCTAAGCGTTCGGCAAACACCTCCACCAGGCGTGGATTAAAGGTAAGTGGGCCGCCTTCAAATATCACCGGCGCGCTGATCTGCATCCCCTGTGCTAAGCCTCCAATAGTCTGCTTTGCTATGGCGTGAAAGGTGGAGAGGGCTATATCGTCGCGACTTACTCCCTGGTTCAGCAGCGGCTGAATATCGGTCTTGGCAAACACCCCACAGCGCCCGGAGATCTCATACACATGCTCACCGCGGGAGGCCATCTCATTAAACTCTTCACTCGGCACATGCAGCAGTTCGGCTACCTGGTCAATGAAGGCGCCAGTGCCTCCGGCGCAGCTGCCGTTCATGCGCATGTCGCTTGCCGCTAAGCGCCCGGTGTCCGGGTCACGACGGAAGAAAATAACCTTTGCATCCTGCCCGCCCAGCTCAATAGCCACGCTGGTGGTGGGGTGGAAGGTGCGCACCGCAATAGAGTTGGCAACCACCTCCTGAATAAAGAAGGCCCCCAGGCGTTCGGCAATGGGCGCGCCGCCTGAGCCGCAGACTGCTGGCACAAACACCGCAT
>CAZQIK010000049.1:0-5437 GCA_964593085.1 uncultured Spirochaeta sp. | reverse complement strand
GCCGCAGACTGCTGGCACAAACACCGCATCGCCAAAGAGCTCATGCGTGGTCTCAAGCAGCTCCTGCACCGTCCGTGCCTGCGCTGCGTTGTGCCTCAGGTAGTCAGAGTACAACAACTCGTTTGTCTCAGGATTCACTACCGCTATCTTTACCGTGGTTGAACCCACGTCTATGCCTACCCAGTATGTTTGATTTGACACGTTATATCTGCCTTTGTGTTGTAAGTGGTATGAGCCATGTCTCAGTATCCGCGAGGCGTGGCATTGTCGTCTGTGATGTGATGTTGCGGAATGTAGAAAAGCTACGCACGTTCTCAGAGTATACCGGAATGCGGAAACTCCCTTCAAGTCCCTGTGCAAGGCCTGTCAACCGTCAACGCACGCGTCCGGTGAGCCCCACCCAACGCTTACCTTGCTGTTCAGAACTGTGGTATCCTGTACCGTATGAACGAGAAACTTGGTTGGGGTGTCATTGGTACCGGAATGATTGCAGCACTACAGGTGCAGGATCTGATGAGCGTGGGTAGTCGGGTAGCGGCAGTTGGCTCGCGACAACAAGCTGGCGCAGAGGCTTTCGCAGAGCGTTTTGGAATTCCAAACCGACACGGATCCTATGAAGCCTTAGTTGCTGACCCGGAGGTCGACATTGTGTACGTGGCCACGCCGCATAGCTTTCATGCTGTGAATGCCCACATCGCCATAGAGGCTGGCAAGCATCTGCTCATAGAAAAGGCTTTCACCATCACGGCTGAGCAGGCAAAAGCTCTTGCGGCCGCAGCGCGCGCAAAAGGCCTGTTTGTTATGGAGGCCATGTGGACGCGGTTTCTGCCGAGCATGATGCGCATTATGGAGCTCATTCATGAAGGCGCAATTGGGACTCCGCGCGTACTGCTTGCCGACCACAATCAGTACATTCCCCGCTCCAAGGCAGTGCGGCTGCACGACCCAGCATTGGGCGGCGGCGCCCTGTTGGATTTGGGCGTGTACCCTATCTCCTTTGCAAGCCGCCTCTTCGGCCGGCCAAAGGAGGTAACCGCACGGGCAACCCTCACCGATGAGGGCGTAGATGAACTGACCGCAATGATCTTGGAGTACGAATCAGGCGCGCAGGCCTCGCTCCACTGCGGATTCCTGGCCGCCGGGCCGAACACTGCCTCGGTTATCGGGAGTGAGGGGCGGATCGAGATACAAGCAGTATGGTATAACCAGACCGCTTTCACCTTGTACGACCAGGCAGGTGCAGTGGTGGAGCAGTACAACCGGAAAATCGACGGCCGCGGTATGCAGTTTCAGGCCCGTGAAGTAGAGCGATGTATTCACGAGGGCATTGCCGAGAGTTCCATTATGCCGCTCAGTGAAAGCATCGAAATTATGGAGACCATGGACGAGATACGTAGCCAAGTTGGAGTTGTCTACCCGTAACTCACTCAGGAGGATGCGGTCTTATTCAGTCGGCTTCAGTCGGCGGGCATCACTCAATAGAAGGTGCAGTGTACGCGCCCTATCGTGCTGGCGTTTGTGTCGGCGCCCACGTTCTTATATTCTAAGTAGGTGCGTCCGCCCTCGCTTATAAAGCCAAGCGGTAAGATGTCGGTGCCGAGTTGCGTCCCGCTGCCGAAAAGCTGGGATCCGACATCCCACCCAGTTGGAGTGTGTATCACGGTGTAGCTGCTCGTTGCACGTTCTCCCACCTCAAGATAGGCCGGTTCCAGCAGTACCAGCGCCCATTCCCTATTCGAACTGGTTTCACGCAAAGTGACCACATAATTGATGTCGGCGTAGGTTGCGATCGGTTCGCCTGTGTCTTGTGTAATGAGTAAATAGCGCATGTCAGGCGACACCGACACATCTGTTCCAATGCCATAGTCAGGCCAGATCTCGGCAATCCAGGTATCCTCCCAGGTGCTGCCAGGGTAGATATCTACAATCTCAAGTTTTAAGATATAGCGGAAATGCAGCGGCAGGTTTTCACTCCCGTCCAACCCCATCTCCTTCGCTTGCGGAAAGCGCCACCTGCGAACATCTAAAGAGCTGCGGAGAACCTCCATGCGTGATTGGACCAACGACAAAGATACCGGTAGCTCAGTCCGCTGGGCCTCTCTGGTGTCCTCTAAGTGGATTGTTACAGGCTCAATCAGCGGCCGCGAGTCGAAAAAGTCTGCAATCTCGGTGGCATAACCGTCCACCATAAGTCCGGCGTAGACGTGAACGCGCAGCTCTTTGACTCGGTGATTCCGGTGAAAGAGGTTGTTATTCTGAGCGTAGCCGTTGATAAAGCCGAGTGCCTCCGGAAAATCCTCTACACCCAGGTAGTAACTCTCCCCGATGCCCGCCAAGCTCTCCTGCGCGCTGAGGCTGGCAGGTATAAGCGTGCTAAGAAGAAGAAAAGCGGCTGCAAGATACGTGGCTCTCATATCCACAATTTTACCACGGCTCGGCCAGGATATGAGCTTTGTTTTGCAAATTGCACATGATGAAATGGCATTTTATTTCGTTGACAGCATACATTGCCGAGCTTACCATAGCTCAGGAGGAATGTATGTACAGGAAGAAATGGCTTATTTTGAGTATTTCTATCATGATTGCGCTTTTGTCGGCTTGTGCTAGCCAAGAAACCGTGGTATCGGGGCATGCCGAGACGGCTGAGTCGGAACCGGCGCCAGCCGTGCAGCAAGAGGGTTACTACGTAGGGGGGCAAGGACCCGGCGGTGGAGTTATCTTTTATGACGACCAGGTAGGGTTTGACTTTGATTCCGACGGCGCTATTGCTGAGGACGAGGTGAGTCTTCTGCAGTACTCTTATCTTGCAGGCATGCGCTACTTAGAGGCGGCCCCCAGGGGATGGAATCTACCGTCCACCCGTGATGACCCAGCCGCCCCGTGGGGCGCGGATGATGCCAACCTTAGCGGAATAGACGATGTAGAGATTCATTTAATCAATCCTGAGCCGGAGGCGCTTAAAATCACCGTCGGTAACGGGGCCAGAAACACTGCTGCAATTGTAGCCTTTCTGGAGCAGCGCGGAGAAGTAACCGGGACGGCCGCACATATATGTGCAACGTACAATGGTGGTGGCCTCGACGACTGGTTTTTGCCGTCGGTGGGTGAGATGTTCCTGCTTTTTAGCGCGCGAGGTGAGGTGGGCGGAGTTGGCCTTGGCAGCTACAACACCTCGTCCGAGAGCCGTTTCAATAATCTCCGTTGGGTCTTCACGATACGTGAAGATCGCTTTGACGTAGACTCTGTTCGCAAGTATAGGGATGAGTACGTGCGCCCTATTCGCGCGTTTGCCGAAGAATAAAGGTGGTTTGTGCTCGGCGTAGGACCAAGAGTCCCACGCCGGATTTTTTACCCTTTGGCGCAACGTGGTAGTATTTTGTGGCAATGAAAACCCTCTACCTCTCGCTGCTATGGGCGGCGCTTGTTCTTGTTATGACTGCTCCAATTGGGTCCCTTGGTGTTTTTGGCGCCATGCCGGTATATGCTGCCGATGGCAACTCGGTCTCCGAGTTGCAGAGCGACCTCGGGCAGCAGCATCCTCCCGTGCTCATTCGTCTTGGAGCGGAAGCCGGGTTTCTTGGCGTGATCGATCACCGTATCCAGTATAGCGACACCGACTCGGCTTTTTTGTATCACGAGGATGGCGGACAGGATGTGCTGTTTCCCTTTACGCGCCTGTCGGTTGAGCTTGAGGTCAACCGACGCCATACCGCAATCTTCCTGTATCAGCCGCTTGAACTAGAGACGCAAGTAGACATGCCAGCCGGGCTCGAGATAGACGGTGAGTCATTTCACGGTGACAGCCTGCGCCTGCTGTATAGCTTTCCGTTCTACAGGCTAAGTTACGTGTATAGATTTCTTCATGGCGATGCCGGGTGGCTTGAGGCGGGCGGGTCGTTGCAAATTCGCAATGCCAATGCTGAGTTTGAGGCGCGCGGTTCGGACGGCAGCGGCAGCGCGTCGGGCTTCTACCGCTCGGCTGGCACCGGCCTAGTGCCGCTCCTCAAGCTGCGTGGTCGTTACAACTTGCCGTATGGGTTTTGGCTTGGCCTGGAGGCCGACGGGATTTACGCCCCCATTAGTTACATTAATGGTAGTGACAACGACACCACGGGTGCCTTGCTTGACGCAAGCCTACGTGCAGGATACCGCGTGAGCACCAGTATCGATGCGTTTGTGAATCTGCGCTACCTTGGCGGTGGTGCTGCTAATGAAGATCCAGACAACTACACAGTGAACTGGCTCAACACCTATAGCGTGAGTCTTGGTGCGGTAGTCACAACCGACGTTCTCAAGTAAGAGTCATGACGCGGTTTCGCTGTCTGCAATCTGGCGGGGCACGCCATCTCCGTTTTTGCCGTTATGTATCAGTAATGACTCGCTTGTTTCGCCGGGTCGGGCATACGAGAAGCGGTTGAGCATTCGAGGAAGGGCGTACCCGTCAAGGCCGTTTACCGCAACGACCGCTCCCTTGTCCAGCCGCAACCAGCCGTCATCACCCATGAGTCCAAAATCGACACGGATCATCTCAATTTCAGCCACAATGAGGACTGTGCCATTTTCCTGAATAGGGTACTCGTTTGAGAAGCGACACAATACCTGTACCGGGCTCTCGGAAACAAAAGGTACCTCCACGCCTTCAACATATTCTTCTTCAAGAGCTGTGTGGTCGAACTCCGACTCATCCGCGTCATAATGAGCCGACGTCTGATGTGCGTCTTTGATCATGGAGGTGCTAACATGGTTTACCGAGAACCAGCCACACTCTTTGATGTTGGCATAGGTGTCACGTGACGTTGTGATTGGTCGCTGTATGAAACCGAGGAGCGGGGGATTGCTTCCGATATGAATTACGCTGCCGAACATGGCAAGGTTTATCTTGCCGTCTATATTTCGAGTGGCAATGAGGTTTGCCGACTTGTATCCAGTACAACTATTCACCAAGTTGAGTCGCGGAACTTTTTCCATCTGGTCAATTTCTTCTCTCGTATATACTTTCCGCATGCCATTGTTTTCCATGAAATCCACCCTGCACGTTTTCTTTGAAGATAATGTACTGGATCTCTTGTTTGTTGCAAACCAAAAAATGTGCACGTAGTGGCAAAATTATGGCTTGACGGCTAGCTGTCGCGTGTTTAATCTACAATCTATAAAAGCTATTAAAAGAGTTGGTACAAGGTTAAAAAGCCCATATGAAAAGCGGCACCAAAGACATCGGCGATAATTCTGAATCAGACATGCACGTTCCCTCTGTTGATGCAACCCTGCCGCGCGCAATCCTTCCGGCGCTCAAAAAACTGGGGTTTTTTCTCCGGGACCTTAAAAATAGCGTGAATATAGCCAACGAGATTTGGCGGGAACTTGGGTATAAAGATGGCCAGTTGTTTGGCGAACACTGGATGGAGCTAGTTCATCCTGACGACAGACCGGCGGTACG
>CAZQIK010000048.1:0-7940 GCA_964593085.1 uncultured Spirochaeta sp. | reverse complement strand
GTTTTTTTTGGGTGGGCTAAAAATCCTGCCAAATATTGAAAACCCCCCCCCCGCCCGCCAGCAAGTCGTCCATACCCCCAACCCCCTCATCCCGGGTCCCGCCGAGACCAAGCATAAGGCTGGACTTAACCGCCACATCTGAATCAAGCTTGCATGCTGTCTCTAGAAAGTTGAGTGAGCGCTCATAAGTTGAGCGAGAGCGTATCTGCGGAGTCAGCCGGCGGACCGTCTCAAGATTGTGACTCAAGATTTCGGGTTTACTTGCTGCTACAACAGCAATGCTTTGTGCATTGCCCATAAGATCCGACGCAAGCACCTCAACCGAGCACTTGGGTGCAGCCTCATGAATTGCACGCACCGTCTCGGCCAGCACGGAGGCTCCTCCATCGGGTAAATCGTCCCTATTCACCATGGTGATAACGGCGTGTTTCAACTGCATCTCGGCCACTGCATGTGCAATCCGGGCCGGTTCGTCCGGATCGACAGTCGTCGGGTGCCCGGTCTCCACCGAGCAGAATCGGCAACTCCGAGTGCAGATCTCCCCGAGAATCATGAAGGTAGCGGTACGATGTTGGCCCCAACACTCGTGGATATTTGGACAGCGAGCCTCTTCGCACACAGTGGTGAGCCGTTCTTTAGAGGTCACTCGCTTTACATATTTGTAGTTGTCGTTGGTGTTAAGCTGAACTTTTAGCCAGTCTGGCTTCCGTGAGACAACGTGATCAGGCATAAAAACTCCTTCGACGTATAGTGTACTGCCCAATCCACCGCGGCTGCAAGCACCGCCATTCGTTTTCTTGACCGTAGCGATCATGTTCGTATAATGGTGCAATGCGAAGTTCTCATCTTGCAGCACATCCGCTGGAACCACGACCCATTGTTTCCCGTGCGGCAACTGCGATATGCTATACCAGCTTTATGCGCTGCTACTTCGCTACGGCATATCGCTTGACCAACTCCACACCGAGGTTTATTTCTACGTGAGTTTAACATATCACATCGTTTCGCTTGGATGCCAAATGAACCGCTCCGACAGCGAACGCATTCAAAGCGTACTTGAAGAAGCTGGCTACTCATATATCGAGGACGAGGCTCAGGCCGATATACTCGGACTGGTAGCGTGCTCGGTTCGGCAGAAGGCCATTGACCGCGTCTACTCACGGATTCACAAGTGGAACAGCTGGAAACGTAACCGCAATCTCCTGACCTTTGCCTCCGGCTGCATTCTACCGGCAGACAGAATGAAACTCCTTGAGCGTTTCGACCTGCTGTTTGATATCGGTGAAGTTGGTGAACTTCCCAGCATGATTCGTGAGTACGGTGTCACCACCCCCGGGTCTTTGCGGCGTTTGCCCAACGAAGGCGTCGACGAAACAGCGCCAACTGCGCACTGGGATGTCCGCCCGATCTACAGTTCGAGTTTCGAAGCCTTTGTTCCCATACAGAACGGCTGTGACAAGTTCTGCACCTTCTGCGCCGTACCCTATACCCGGGGTCGTGAAGTGTCACGAAACTCTGAAGACATCATTGCGGAAGTCGGGACACTCGTGAGCGCAGGGTACCAATCCATAACACTCCTTGGCCAGAACGTTAACAGCTTTGGTCGCGACCGACCTGACAGCGAACTGAGTTTTGCTGACCTCTTGCGCGCCATTGGTGAGATTGGACAACGCCACAACGACTCATTTAAGCTCTATTTCACCTCACCGCATCCGCGCGATATGAGCACCAAGGTGATCGAGACTATTGCCGAGTTTCGCTGTCTTGCCCGGCAGATTCATCTTCCCTTGCAGTCCGGAGACGACGAAGTCCTGAAGCGGATGAACCGCAACTACACCTACAGCGACTTCCTTAAGATTGTTGAGGATATTCGACGCATCCTGCCAGATGCAACGATCTTCACCGACATTATTGTAGGCTTCAGCGGTGAGACCCAGGCGCAGTTCGAGAATACACGTAGAGCCATGCGTGAGATTGGCTTCCAAATGGCATATGTCGCTATGTACTCACCGCGCCCAGGAGCGCGCAGTGCCGACTGGCCAGACGACGTCCCGCATGAGGAAAAACGCCGCCGTCTCCACGCGCTCAGCGAAGAGCTGAACATCTCAGGACTCAAATACACCGAGACACTCATAGGCCGCACCCTGCCGGTGCTGGTTGAGTCACCTGATCGTAAGAACGTGTATTTTTCCGGGCGCAGCGAGGGGCTGCTGCCGGTCCGAATACGAGGCGCCGCGGCCGACCTCATAGGGAAGGTTGTACCGGTGCGGATCACGGCGACACGACCGCTGTCGATTGAAGGCGAATTGGTGGAGGGCTTACCTTTCGGATGGGCAGGAGCGGAACACTATGAGTCCTGAGCCGAATACCACCACGAGACGGGTCGCGTTTCAGACGCTCGGGTGCAAACTGAACCAGCATGAAACTGAATCAATCGCGGCAGATTTCCGTCGCGCCGGGTATACGATTGTTCCCTTTGGTGAAACTGCAGATGCGTACATAATAAATACCTGTACCGTCACGGGCAAAGCCGACCGGAAGACACGTAACACCGTCAACCGGGCACTCCGTACTCGCGGCGAGACAGGCGGCAGCCCGGACTCTCCAGCGTCCGTTGTCGTTGTAACTGGCTGCTTTGTAGAAACGTCGCCAGATGTCTACCAAGATGTGCCGGGCTTGTACCTCTTGGATAATCGCCGCAAGAGCGCCGCATTGGAAATTGTCGAAGCGTATCTCCATGGGGAACTTGTCGAGCCCGAGCGCCACGCGCCCGCTCCCTTCAACTTTGACACACCCTCACCAGTATTCCGGACCCGCAGCACCGTAAAAATACAGGATGGCTGCAATACCGGATGTAGTTACTGCATTATTCCCGTAGTCCGCGGCCGAGCCATAAGCCGCCCCGCGGCCGAGGTGCGTGAGGCAGTGCGCAGCAACATTGAGCGTGGCTACCGCGAAATAGTCCTAACCGGCATTAACATGAGCCGTTATACCGATGCCGACACGGACTTTCCGAGCTTGTTGCGACAACTTCTGGATTTGCCTGGCGAGTTCCGCCTGCGTTTGTCCTCGCTTGAGCCCGAGCTGCTCAATGAGCCCTTACTCGAACTGATACGCCACCCACATTTTATGCCGCACCTGCATCTCTGCCTCCAGAGCGGCTCGGATCGGATCCTCTCCCTCATGAACCGGGGATATACCAGTGCGGAGTTCGCGCAGGCACTTGAGGCTATCAGAGGCGTAGTGCCGGACTTTCATTTTACTACCGATATAATCGTAGGATTTCCAAGCGAGACCGATGCAGACTTTCAGGCAAGCATTGCCGCAGTGGAAGAACTGGGGTTTGGACATGTACACACCTTCCCGTACTCATCGCGCAGTCACACCCGCGCTGCCGGTATGGACGGCCACCTTCCCGAGTCCGTTAAAACCGAGAGGGCTCAAATTATGCGTAACGCAGCTGAAGTCGGAAAACTACGATATCGCCGTTCGCTCCTTGGCCGGGAGGAAGAAGTTCTCGTTGAGCGAGTCGTTGCTGGCGGCAGCGCAAGCGGCTATGGCCGGCGCTATGTTCCGATTACTCTGAGTGAGAGCGGAACCGAGCTCGAGATTAACGGCGTGTATAAGGTCATACTAAGCGAGCTGGAAATGAGCGGGGAACCAGTATTTCATGGACATCTGTTGTAGCTGGGCTATAGGGCTGAGTTTCTTAGGCCCGGTGCGCACCAGCGACAATCCCACGTCTTCTGCTGCAGTTGTTTACGTACAGATATCTACGTAAAATCGTACTAGTTACAATGCCTGCCCGCCCGCAGCCCGGACAAGCCGGTCACGCACGGCTGACCCCACACCCTCCGGCGGCGGCAACTCTGCAATTATTACATCGCATCCTTGATCGTCAAACCATATAAGCTTGCGATACAACAAGTGAGCGTATTCCTCTGCCGAGTTCATAACATAAACCGGTGTGGCCTGGCCTATCCCAACTGGCGGTCGGTTCATTGCGATAACCCCGAAGCGACGTCCATGGAAACGCGTTCGCGCGCGCGCACCATCAATTCGTTCGGTCACAAGTACCTCGGCGCGGGGCTGGTAATGCCGATAGCTCATCCCAGGCGCCTCAGGGCCGCTCGCACGCGCCTCAGGGCCGCCCGGGCGTTCAGACCTTGCAGCTACTGCAGACCCTGCAGCCACTGCATGGCTACCAGCCACGGCAGCCGCGCTTGGTTCAGCCCCCACCGCGCGAACACGAATGTCCAGCAGTGCCTCTGCAAGGCACCCCGCAATCATCTCAACCGTAATGGCTCCAGGTCGCAGCAGCACTACCTCGTCATCGGTACAACGCACGATAGTGGACTCAATTCCATGCTGACAAAAGCCTCCATCCACCGCACAGTCGACCTTGCCATCCAAGCCTGATAGCGCCATTTCTAAACTTGTAGGGCTCGGTCGACCGGAGATATTGGCGCTTGGCGCCGCTACCGGAAGGTCACACAACTCAAGAAACTCACGTGCCACCGGGTGCGATGGAAACCGTATACCAACCGTGGGAAGACCAGCCGTCACAAAAGAGGAAACCTGAGATGCCTTTGGCAAAACTATGGTAAGGGGCCCTGGGGAGAAAGCCTCAAAAAGCACCTCCGCTGAACGGGGAACAGAGGACACCGCCTCGCCTAAACGTGCAGTAGAGTAAAGATGGAGAATCAGAGGGTTATCCTGTGGCCGGCCTTTCGCCACAAAGATGCCAGCAACTGCGTTGTCTACGAGCGCGGAAGCGCCAAGGCCATACACCGTCTCTGTCGGAAATATTACCAAGCCGCCAGCCCGTACTGTTTCAGCTGCCGGACCCAAATTCCCTGCCGAGTAGATCGGCGTGATACATCCCGAGGGAGATTTGTCGTGCATGAGCATACACCAAGTTTAGCGGAAATCTGGATGCAAAGTACAGCCCAATCAGACTACAGCTTAACGTATACCATTCCATCCTCAATCTTAACCGGGTAGGTCTTAACAGCACGAGTAGCGGGAAAATCTTTCACTGCACCGCTGCGAATATCGAAGCGCGAGCCATGTTTCGGGCAGTAAACATCACCTTCAACAACCATTCCCTCTACAAGCGGTGAGTACTCGTGTGAACATGAATTGTCAATAGCATACAGGCCGTCGTCAAGACGGAATAACGCAATCTCTTTACGACGATGTACGTACTTGTACGTTTTTCGAAAGGCGGTCTCCTCAACAACCGGGACCCACTTTGCCATAATTAACTCCGAGATGAGGTGTGGACGCCGGTCGGAACGCGGCGTCCACATGTTTTAGCTGTAACGGCACATGCCCTTAGAGAATCTCCACCGGAACAAAACGTGCCGCAATAAGATCGCGGATCTCTTCTTGCACGTCTCCCGGCAGCCGAGCAACTATCGGCTCAAAAAAACCTTGCAGTAGAATTTCTTCAGCCTCTTCTATCGAAAAGCCGCGTGAAGCAAGGTAGAAGACCTCGCTACCGTTAAGCTTGCCGGTTGTCGAGCCATGACTGCACTTTACATCGTTGGTGTGAATCTGCAAACACGGAATTGAATCCGCCTGCGCTCCATCGTTGAGCAGGAGGTTGTTGTTCGTCAGGTAGGCGTCTGTCTCAATACCTTCCTCACCGACATAAATGAGCCCCTGATACACACCATGAGCCTCATCCCTAATTGCTCCACGGTACAAGGCATGACTCGAACCTTTGGGCGAAAAATGCGTTTGTACAGTTCGGAGATCAACATGCTGGTCTTCGGCTGGATAGTAAATTCCGTCCAGCAGTACATCTGAGCCCGGGCCATTCAGCTCTGCATCCACCCGATATTTGGTGAACATAGATCCGAAAGCCGCAATACCATGATGCAAATAGCCGTCACGCGCTATTCTAGCCAGCGTGGTTCCAAAGCTACTGGAGTCGATATTTAGATTGTGTAAGGCCACATATTTACAGGCCGCGCCGTCACCAATATGAATGTCGACCGACTCGTTAAGCAGTACCTCACCTTCCTCAGCACCGTGCACCCTTTGAATGACCTCAACCCGAGCGCCCTCTTCAAGCACCACAAAGATCTGCGGCGCACTGAGTACCGAGTCCTCACCTTCCTGAAAATCCAGCACAAAACTGTTTTTGATCTCAAGGAAACGTGGAACGTACAACACCACCCCATGGGTCCAACCGGCATAATGCCAAAGCTTGAGTTTGTTGTCTGCCTTGTTCACCGAGTCCATAATGAGATCACGTACCGCCTTTATCGCTTTGGCAATACTTCCTCCATGGTTTGTACTGTCCTGCAGTACGAACTCGGATAGCGGCTCAAAAACGACGCCTTGACGTGCAAGCTCAGGAGCAAGTGACGTAGCCACGGCATCCGGCCCCTCAAATCGAATGCGCCCTGCCTCCTCCAATTCGTTCGGAGTATCTGCTGAGGATGCTGTCGATCTCTCAGCGGCTCGCATGGTGTACGCATTGAAGTCATAGCTCGATATATCGGAGCGGCGCCATTCCTCTTCGGCCGTGTCAGGCCAGTCTATTTCACGAAAGCGCTTGAGAGCCGCCAGCCGCGTTTCCCTCACCCAGTCCGGATCCGGGAGACTCTCGATGTAGTTTGCAAGCCCATCGACGCCAGTGAAAGCCTCACCAACTGCTTTATTTTTCATATGTTATATACCTCTTGTACGGTCGGAAGGAAGCTCAAGCTCGGGCTCGGGCTCGGGCTCCCTTCCATGCCTTAGCCGACCGAACCTTCCATTTCCAGTTCAATCAAGCGGTTCAACTCTACCGCGTACTCCATGGGCAACTGCTTCACCAGAGGATCCAAGAACCCGTTGACAATAGTCATTGACGCCTCTTCTTCGTCCATTCCGCGTGACATGAGGTAGAAAAGCTGCTCCTCGCTAATCTTGGAGACCCGCGCTTCGTGCTCCATGGATACATCGTCAGACTGAATATCCATATACGGGTAGGTATTACTAATAGAGTGTTCATCTATGAGCAGCGCGTCACACTCAACATGACTTTTCACGCCATGAAGATCTGGCTCTACCTTGATCTGCCCACGGTAACTTGATGTTCCACCATCTTTGCTAATGGACTTAGAGGTAATAACCGAGCTCGTGTTGCTTGCGCAATGCACCGCTTTCCCACCGGTATCCTGCTCTTGGCCTTTACCGGCAAAAGCAATAGAGAGCACCTCGCCGTGAGCGCCTTCTCCCATAAGCCAGATTGATGGATATTTCATAGTCCGCTTACTACCAATATTCCCGTCGACCCACTCAACAGTTGCGTTTTTGTGCGCAACCGCTCGCTTTGTAACCAGATTGTACACATCGCTTGACCAGTTCTGTATCGTGGTATACCGGACCCGACTTCCAGGCAGCGCAATAATCTCTACCACGGCCGAATGCAGCGAGTCGGTTGCATAGACCGGAGCGGTACAGCCTTCAACGTAATGGACAAAGCTCCCCTCGTCGGCAATGATAAGGGTACGTTCGAACTGACCAAAGTTCTCGCTGTTTATGCGGAAGTAGGCCTGCAGCGGCACGTCCACCTTCACGCCTGGCGGAATATAAACAAAGCTTCCACCCGACCAGACGGCAGAGTTAAGCGCCGCAAACTTGTTGTCACTGTAGGGGATCACCGTGCCAAAGTACTTCTTGACAATTTCAGGATGTTCACGCACCGCAGTCTCGGGATCGGTAAACAGCACACCAAGCTTAGCAACGCTCTCCTGAATATTGTGATAGACCATCTCGGAGTCGTACTGCGCACCAACACCGGCCAAGTATTTACGCTCAGCTTCAGGAATACCTATACGATCGAAGGTGGTTTTGATGTCGTCTGGCACATCATCCCAGTTTCGGCTTGATTCCTCGGATGGTTTGGCATAGTAGTAGATTTCGTCAAAGTCGATATCACT
>CAZQIK010000047.1:0-7960 GCA_964593085.1 uncultured Spirochaeta sp. | reverse complement strand
GCGGATTCGAGGCTCAACGCCGGTAAGCGCGCTACCTACAAAGACACCTGCGTATTTTGCAACGGCTCGAGCAACGACGTATCCGACGCCCAGCACCAGGACTTCCGGCTGCAACAAAACCAGCGGTTGCAGCTCGGCACCGGCAATAACAAAAAACAATGCATACAAGGGAGGAGTAATCGGCTCAATACGTCGAAACAGCCGCTGGTCGCCTTTAACCAGATTCACGTATGCCGCGCCCGCAGCCATGCTACCAAGGATCAGAGAGTAGCCAAGGCCCTGAGCAAGACCGGCAAGTAACAGCACGACACCTAAAGCAAAAATGAGTGCCTCGTTGGAGTCCGGCCGCCGGTTGGCAACCAAGTAGATAAGGGCCCCTAAGAATACTCCACCAAGCAAGGATAGCCCAATCTCAAGCCCTGCATGCAGCACCAGCTCGCCCGCTCCTGGTCCTGCACCAGGAGCAAGCATATTCCCGGCAACGGCAAACGCCACCGCAAATATCATGACCGCGCCAGCGTCGTCTAAGGCAACAAGACCGTAGAGAATATCGATATAGCGTCCACGTGCTCGCAGCGACTGCACAATGGCCACGGTCGCGGCCGGTGCGGTAGCCGAGGCAATAGCGCCACTAATGAGTGCAAAGGGCAAAGGCAGCCCTATGAGCCGCATAGTTCCGGCAACAAGGGTAAATGCGGCCACAACCTCAATGAGACCAATAACCGCCACCTGCACACCAATTCGCTTGAGCTTGGGCCAATGAAATTCAGCGCCGATGGTAAAAGCAATAAGTGCCAATGCTGCCTGGCTCAAGACCTGAAAAGCCGGTTCAAGCAGATGAGGCAGAACATCAAAGCCACCCGGGCCAAGAAGCAAGCCGGTCAATATGAATCCAGTAATTTCGGGCAGTCGTACTCGTCCGGTCAACTTGCCAAGCAAGTATCCGCCTATGAGCAAAGTTCCTATAGTGGCAAGTGCATGCGTCGAGGTTACTCCCCGCAGAAAGCCGGTAAAGACTTCGAAGTTCATTGTATTGTATCCTTGGAAAGATCTTAACACAGACGACGGGAGCGTGGCACTAGGTAACAATGCGCCCTTTCCCGGGTACCGTACTTGCGCGGCGGCTAAAGGTCAAGGTAGGCTCTTGATTATGTGGGTGCTGCGGGCTGCGGATCTATTCTTTGTGGTGTTTCACACCGCGTTTGTGCTGTTTAGCATTACCGGGTTTTTCTTCCCCCGGCTGAGAAAGGCCAACCTCATTGCTCTTGTGCTTACGGCGGTATCCTGGTTTGGGCTGGGGCTGCGCTATGGGCTCGGATACTGCTTCCTCACCGAGTGGCACTGGCAGGTACTCCGTGCCCTGGGCGAGCATTCATTACCCCGGAGTTATATTCAGTACCTTTTTCAGCGAATCCTCGGCCTGTCGCTGCCCGCTGGCTGGGTCGACATCCTGGTCGGCGTTA
Organism: uncultured Spirochaeta sp.; assembly: GCA_964593085.1. Taxonomy (GTDB): domain Bacteria; phylum Spirochaetota; class Spirochaetia; order DSM-27196; family SLAA01; genus SLAA01. Next base: position 6,497 of record CAZQIK010000047.1, on the reverse strand, counting down.
CCTTCGGACTGTCACTCATTCTTTCGGTGAGCCTCAATCTGCGTGATTATCGCCTGCGGAAAGGCTCTCGCCGGAATTGAGGCCACGAGCTTCACGGCCGCCGGATTCAGCGCCGTGCTTCCGGTCGTCGGATTCACCGCCACCAGACTTCCGACCACCATACACCGGCGCCTCAGTAAGGGCCGCAGCATGGTGTGCCTCATAGCCTCGCCCCACATCGTCTTCTGAGTCTTCACTCCGACGAATGAGGTAACGCAGTTTAGGTGCATGCAGCGCCTCAAACAGACGTTCCCGCGCACCCGCACCCTCTTGTGCAACGAGATATTCAAGAGCGGAACGCATGCTGCGACGCTTTGAGGTCGTATCAAACCCACAAACACAAGTGAATGCGGTGAAGCCCATCTCTTCGGCAAATGCCAGTATGTGCTCCTCGCTGAGCCACGCAAGCGGCCGGATAATGGTCTGTTCGTAGTTATCAAGGGTCAGCACCGGTAACATGGTAGATAGTTCGCCTTTGTGAGACATGTTCATGAAGAAGGTCTCAAGAATGTCGTCCATGTGATGCCCAAGGGCAATACGTTGGAAGCCATGCGCGCCAGCATAGCGCATAAGCTCAACCCGGCGCTGCTTAGAGCACCAGAAACAATTCATTTGCCGCCCCGGATGAATGCGTTTCTCAAGTTCCATAGGGATCTCAACCAAGGGAAGCTCCCAGGCCCGGCATAGCTCCGAGATCTGAGCTAAGGTCTCCGGATTAGAGAACTCGGTGCGAACGTGAGCTGCGGTAAGTTCAAACTTGACTGGGAAGTGCTTCTGTTTTCGCGCCAGATGGTACGCTAGGCTTAGCGAGTCCTTGCCGCCCGATAAGCCAAGCAGGACACGGTCACCCTCACGGATCATGTTGTAGTCAAACAACGCCTTATCAATGCGCTTGCTGAGAAGCTTGCTCAGATCACTCATTCAAACGGTCAACAACTAGACGTAAAGATAGCGTTTAATCTTCATGGTCGGAGTCTTCTCAAACGGATCCGGCTGCTCAACGAACTCGGCAATGCGTGAGAATGTGTTGAGTTCTTGATTCACCCGCTGCTTAAGATCGTCAAGAAAACCGGATGCAATCTCATGAAGCCTGGTCATTTCCTCGGATCTTCGCTCCTCGAGGTCGGAAGCGGTGTTTTGCATGAGTTCACGCGTCAGTTCTACTAGCTCTTCTGCGCTGTCACGAAGGTCTTCGGCATGGTCGGCCGCATAGGCCAGCATAGCCTCGTAGTTGAGATGCACTTTCGCAACGAGTTTGCCTCCGGCCTGATACACCAGCGACTCCGCTACCAGAGGCTTAGAGTTAATGACGGCCTCGATTTCCTCAGGGTAGATATTCTCACCACTCGGCCCTAACAGCATGTTCTTGATTCGGCCCCGGATGTAGAGTCGTTTTTCTTTATCAAAGAAACCTAAGTCCCCCGTTCGCAACCAACCGTCCGCGGTAAATGTCTCGGCGGTGCGTTCCTCGTCTTTAAAGTACCCACGCATAACGTTGGGCCCGTGGACCTGAATCTCACCCTCACCACTCTCGGAGTCTTTTCCGGCAATACGGACCTGCGTACCCTCAATAGCTGGCCCTATAGCACGGTAGTAGGTGTCAGCGGGTGAGGAGCCCGCAATAAGCGGTGCGGTTTCAGTGAGCCCATACCCAATAGCATAGGGAAAGCCCCCGTCACGGAGGAATTGTTCAACGTCTGGAGCAAGCGCAGCGCCACCAATGCCGAAAAAGCGCAGCCGTCCGCCGAAAGACTGCATAAGTTTCTTGCACGCAACCTTATGGAGCAGCTTGCGCACCGGTCCCACCCCATACAACATGCGCTTGACTGCAGACCCGGTGAGCTGTGGATGTATCTTGTTGCGGAAAATCTTCTCAATGAAAAGCGGTACCGTCAACATTTGCTGCGGTCTCACCTGCGCCAACGCTGGCATAAGAACCGTCGGAGAGGGCGGCTTGTCAAGATAGTACACCGCAGCCCCGGCAGCGGCTGGCGTCAGGCACCCCAAGGTGCATTCGTAGGAATGAGACAACGGCAAAAGCGACAACATGCAGTCACCCGCTTCAAATCCCCCAATTGGTGATGCCGCAATCACGTTAGAAACAATATTTCTATGTGTCAGCATCACGCCTTTTGAGCTGCCAGTTGTGCCGGATGTATAAATGATAGCAGCCAGATCGTCTGGACCGGGTTCCCGCGCGCTTGCAGCCGGGCTTGGTTCTTGTTCCGAGCTTTCTATGGATAGGTTTTCAATGTCAAGCGATGTTGGTGCGGTGCTCCGTTCTTCTAATAGCGCCACTGCACCGTCAAGCTTTGCCCGCAGTCGTGGCGAAACAAAGACAAGTTTTGCTTCTGAGTGTTCAAGAATATTTGCTACTTCGTTCTCGTGAAAGTCCGGCAGGATAGGAGTAACCACCGCGCCATACCCTACAACGCCAAGATACGCCACCGGCCATTCCGGCCTGTTCTCCGAGAGCACGGCCACGCGGTCACCCGGTGATACGCCGTGCTCGGCCAGCAATAACTCTACCTGCTTTATAAGCCTGCCAAGCTTTGCAAAGGTGATAGGGGTTCCATCTACATACGAGAAGACCGGCTTGTCGCCGTGGCTCGCAATACTTTTTCCGATCAGTGCCGGAATGGTCTCTGGTACTTGCTTCATACACTCATAATGTTACGCCGGTTGGATCGAATAATCAACGTTTATCGCTCATTTGGGCTTCAGCACGAATACGTGGTAGGGATTCAGGATAATCACGTTGAATAAATTCCAACAACTTCTCGCGCACTTCACAGCGCAGCTCCCAGGCATCTGGCGAGTTTGGAGCACTCATGAGCGCCCGTAGTTCAAGCGCGCGGTCGGTAGAGTCGGTTACTTGCAACGCCCACCCCTTTCCGTCCCAGTAGCGACTTTCTTTAAGAATGCGATGCAACTCCTCACGTACTACATTTACCGAGACGGTATAGTCTACGTACAAGAAAACGGTTCCTAAGATCTCGGCAGTGCTGCGCGTCCAGTTTTGGAATGGGCGCTCTATGAAGTAACTAATGGGCAAAATCATGCGCCGCTTATCCCAAATGGCAACCACAACATAGGTCAGCGTAATCTCCTCAATACGACCCCACTCACCCTCTACAATTACTACATCGTCAATGCGAATTGGTTGACTCAGAGCAATTTGAATCCCGGCAAGCAGGTTACCCAAGCTACGCTGAGCCGCAAACCCCAGCACCAAACCCGCCAGACCGGCCGAGGCCAGCAGGCTTGTGCCCAGTTGTCGAAAGCCTTCAAAGCTCATAAGAACCATCGCAACAACAACGAGAGTGATCAGAAAAACAATAATCTTGATGATAATGTCCATCTGCGTGTGAACTTTCCGTGCTTCAAGATTGTCCTGCACATCAAGTCTGTAGCGCTCAAGCACCACCACCTTGAGCACCGCGGTTGCTCGAGTTGCCGCCCAGCCAAATGCCAAGATCGTCGCAATGTTCAGCCCCTCCCGTAGAACCGCCAGCACCTCTTCCGGAAGCGGTATAGGAACAACTCCAGCAAGAATACGGACCAGAATAAGCGGGAACAGCAGCGTCAATGGGCCACGACCATAACGCCACAATGCTTGTTGCAGCGCATTCTCGGTCTCCCGAGCCGAGGCTCCAAGCAAGCGCAGGAGCACACTTCGAAGCACCAAACCAAGTACGACCGCCCCAACCAATGCGCCGATCGGCAGCAGCAATGCCTGCGTTAACGGATGCGAAATGAGTTCCAATGCGATAGAGTTATTCATACTGATGGTTTCCTTCGTAGCAAAGCAAATGCTACTCTCTAGAGTGGGCTTACGCAACCGGCAACACAAACTCAGCGAGTTTTCCTTAACCCGCGACAAGATCTGGTTCCTTAAGCTTTATCGCAAAGTTGAATCGAAACGCATGAAAAAATCGCCATAGATTATATGCACACCATTAACGAGTCATAGTACATGGGGCTTGCAGGGTGAGCTGGTGTATGAAGCATGGGCGCCTGCTTGTCTTCCGGGGGTCGTACATCGTACCTTGCTCTGCATGAGCACCACAAAAGGCGGGCGACGATCACCCGGCAGCTACTTTCCCCGTCTAAGTATTGGACAGCAGTTTGCCGTAGCAGCAAGCTTTGTGCTGACAGTTTTCGTGGCAGGGACCGTCGGCTACATGCTTATTGAAGGCTGGAGCCTTTCAGACTCGATGTATATGACCGTCATTGCCCTCACAACAACAGGCTTTGCTGAGGTGCACCCGCTGTCCGCCACTGGCCGACTCTTAACCATTGGTCTTATTATCGGCGGTATTAGTTTAATTTCCTACCTTGGTGGGCGCACCGTCCAGATCCTGGTGGAATCCTACTTACTTCGGAGAAAACGAATGGACAAAAAAATTGCACAACTGAACAAGCACACCGTTGTGTGCGGTTTTGGTCGCATGGGGCGTCACTTGTGCCAAGAACTCTCCGATGAAGAAGCACCTTTTGTGGTCATTGATAACAATATCGAAATGACTGAGCGCCTGGAAGGGTTCGGCTATCTGTACCTCATTGGTGATGCAAGCTCAGATGAAATGCTCCGGCAAGCCCGCATTGAAGCCGCTTCCAGCCTCATAGCGGTCGTTAGCTCCGATGCGGAGAATGTTTTTACAACGCTCACCGCTCGTTCGCTCAACAAAGAGCTGTTCATTGTCACCCGCGCCATTAGCGAGGAAAGCTCCCCCAAGCTGCGGACTGCCGGTGCCAACCGCGTCATTAAGCCCTATGAACTGGTAGGCCACCGCTTGGCGCAACTGGTATTGCGACCCGGTATTGTAGAATACATGGAAACAGTGGCTCGCATTGGTGGACAGGAGATTAACATTGAGGAGATCCACATTGCAGAAGACTCTCCGCTTGCAGGCCAAACCCTACTGGAGTCGCCACTCCGGCGAGACTTAAACATAATTGTGGTTGCAATACACAAGCGGGTGGGCAACTTAGTTTACAACCCGGCTTCAGATATGCGCATTGAGGCAGGAGATCGTCTTATGGCTATTGGCGAACAATCTGGCTTAAAACGGCTCACCATTTTGTGCGAAGGCAAGCAATCTACGTAGCGCCGGACAACATTGCTAGTGCCGGCGCTACAACTATTAACCTAAATGTGCGCTCAGCATCCAGACGGTTTTTTCGTAACCACCAAGAGCCCCGACACACTGGTCAATGGTGACCTCGTCGTCATTTTCACCGGCAACCGCCATAATTCCGCGCAGTGCACCAATAAGGTACTGCAGGTCGGCAAGCACACTTCGCACGACTTCATCGCCGCTGTAGGCCTTGCTCGGGGCCTCTTGCAGCTTGGAGCGCTCAATGTACTCTTTGAAGGTTGATACCGGGCGTGCTCCTACGGTAAGAATGCGCTCAGCAAACTCGTCAATGGACTCTGCCACTCCGTCGTATACTTCTTCAAGCTTAGTGTGCAGGGGGAAAAACTCCGGCCCCTCCACGTTCCAATGATAACAATGAAGCTTTCCGTAAAAAACGTGCAGGTCGGAAAGATAATTGTTTAAGGCCTCGGCAGTCTTAGCCGCGCCATCTTTTTTTAATCCTATGTCGGATGTCATGTGTCGCTCCTTGCGTGATCGATTGAGATATTGACCTATGAGACTATAGGTTGTGTTCGGCAAAGATAACCATGAAACCAAATAAAGGCAAAGAGCAAAGCAAAACGCAAACTCGCATTAAGCTTGCGTATGGTCACGCATCATCACATGTAGTGCTACCACTCTATGAGGCTGCCCCCGTAGGTCAACCCGGCGCCAAACCCAATAGTAATGAGCTTCATGCCGGGCTTAAGCAATCCGCGATCCTGCATCTCGCCAAGTGCCAAGGGTATGGATGCCGCAGATGTATTGGCGTAACGTTCCATGTTCATGTAGAAGCGCTCAACCGGCACACCTAAGCGCTTTGCTGCATTTTCGATAATTCGCACATTGGCCTGGTGAGGTACGAAGTAGTCGATATCGTCAAGCGTAAGATTTTCTTGTTCAATAACATAACGAATGGTCTCGTTTACCACACGGACTGCAAAGTTATACACCTTGCGTCCATCCATAGAGAGCATGAGATCGGCCTCGGTTGAGTCCGCGCTTGCAGGTCGCCGCGTACCGCCGTGCAACCGCACCAAGGCCTCGGCCCCGGATCCGTCCGAACGCAAAAAAGCTCTGTGCAGCAATCCGCGCCGAGAGTTGTCGGCTGAGGAAACCACTGCTGCCCCGGCTCCGTCACCAAATAAAACGCAGGTATTCCGGTCCTTCCAGTTTACAATCTTGCTGTATACCTCGGTAGCAACCACCAGCACATTACGAGCCGACCCGGCAATGACAAAGCTACGGGCAACCTCGAGCGCATACACAAAGCCCGAACAGGCCGCGGTTATGTCCATGGCAGCAGCTGCATGTGCC
>CAZQIK010000046.1:0-8012 GCA_964593085.1 uncultured Spirochaeta sp. | reverse complement strand
GGCGATCAGAGTACCAGCGACATGGTGGTAGCGCTTGCAAGCGGCCGTCGTGAAAGACCGGATATTCGCGAGTTCGGCGAAGCTTTGCGACTCGTTTGCGGTCAGCTGGCCGAGGATGTTGTGCGCAACGGTGAAGGAACGCGGCATGTGCTGCGCGTAACCGTCTCCGGCGCTGAGTCAGAACAGCAAGCTGTGGCGGTTGGCAAGGCCGTGGTTAACTCTCCCTTGGTCAAGACCGCTATCTACGGCAACGATCCAAACGTCGGGCGTATCATTGCCGCAGTTGGGGACTACTGTGGAAATTCTAATATTGCGATAAACTCGCACAACGTGCAGCTTTCTATAGGTGAGGAGTCTGTGTTCTCACGTGGGAGTTTTCATCTGGATAAGGCTAAGGAGGTACGGCTTTCGCAGTACCTGACAAACGCCGAACTCCGACTAAACAACGCATTTGGGCTGGAGTATCCCCCGCATGAGAGGTGCGTGGAGATAAGCATAGATCTTGGACTAAGCTCCGCCTCGGCAACAGTATACGGTTCCGATCTCTCGGATGAATACGTACGAATCAACGCCGATTACCGAACCTGAGCGTGAGCACACATCAAAATCAAGGACCGATAATGAGCAACTTTGATACGATCGACCCCAGTGAGTTTGAACATCAGGTAAAACGTGCCGGAGATGTGCTGGATCGCACGCGTACCGAGATTGGGCGCCGAGTAGTTGGTCAGGGAGAAATGATTCGCGGCATGTTGACCGCAATTCTCGCGGGCGGCCATGTGCTGCTTGAGGGAGTTCCCGGTCTTGCTAAGACACTCGCGGTCAAGACCCTTTCCGAAGCCGTAGATGCAGGTTTCCGGCGCATACAGTTTACACCGGACTTGTTACCCGCCGACCTGATAGGGACCATGGTGTATCGGCAACAGACAGGCGAGTTTGTACCGCGAAAAGGGCCCATCTTTTCCAATATTGTTTTAGCGGACGAAATCAATCGTGCACCAGCAAAGGTACAGTCGGCTATGCTGGAAGCTATGGAGGAACGTCAAGTTACCATAGGTGAAAATACCTATCCCTTGCCGGAGCCGTTCTTTGTTATGGCTACGCAGAATCCTATTGAGCAGGAAGGTACCTATCAGCTGCCGGAGGCACAGCTTGATCGCTTTATCCTTAAGTTGACGGTCGACTATCCTTCAACCGAGGATGAACTGGCTATTCTAAGACGTGTTGGGATTCCTCACGACATTCCGGTAGAGCGTGTGCTCTACAAAGCTGATATCCGCCGTCTCAAGGAGGTTGCTGCCCAGATCACTATGGATGAGCGTATTGAGGAGTACATTGTAGCAATAGTAACCGGCTCCCGCAGACAGGAGCGCGCTGTGAACTCCTTTGCACGGTATATTGAGTTTGGTGCTTCTCCCCGAGCGACCATTTATCTTTACCGCTGTGCCAAGATCAATGCTCTTTTTGAAGGGCGTAGCTTTGTGATTCCCGAGGATGTAAAGGCGGTGGCGGCAGGTGTGCTGCGACATCGGATCATTCTTTCGTATGAGGCAGAGTCCGAAGAGCTTTCATCGGATGATCTCATTACCGGGTTGTTGCAGTCGGTACCCGTGCCGTAGGCGTTCCATGAATAACCCCTCTCATTCCGGCGGAGATGCCGCGCTTCTTTTTAATAAGGTGCGACGACTTGAACTCATCTCGAACAAGGTTGTGGAGAGCCTACTTGCGGGAAACTACCGTTCGGTATTCAAAGGCCCCGGCATTGAGTTTGACGAGACTCGCGAGTATGTTGAAGGGGACGATGTTCGTCTCATTGACTGGAACGTCAGCTCTCGACTTGATGGTGTGTTTAGCAAGACTTTTCGCGAAGAACGTGAACTCACCCTATTTATGATTGTTGATGTGAGTCCCTCGGTTTACGACTTGACTCTCGACAGCGCTCGGCGAGAAATCCAGAGTTTGTTGTTTTCTATACTTACCTTTGCCGGAGTGCGAAATAACGATCGCATAGGCGGACTGTTCTTTTCCGACCAGGTGGAGGCGTGGGTACCGCCCCGCAAAGGCCGACGGCATGCACTGCGCCTCATTCAAGATCTTTTGAGTTTTCGGCCGGTCGGCACCGGTTCAAACCTTGAGCAGGCCTTGCGTAGCGCCAACGAAGGCCTCCCACGGCGAGGTATCTGTGTAATTATTTCGGACTTCAAGACTGCTGGTTTCTATCGCGAGTTAGCACTCCTTGCCAGACGGCACGACGTTATTGCCATTCGTGTAAACGATCCCGTGGAGGACGCTTTCCCTCCCGTCGGACTTATTCAGCTTGAGGATCCGGAAACTGGGAAAACGATTCTGGCACGCGGGCGTGGGCGTACTTTTCGGCGACAGTTTAAGGATTTCTGGGAGGTGGATCGTCGAGCTTGGGCTCGCGAATGTGGCCGGCTTGGTGTTGCTGTGCTTGAGATGAGCGTTGACCAGGATCCCGGCGTGGAACTCGTGCGCTTCTTTCGACGCAGGAGAAAAAAATGAGGCAACGTTTTGTGCAATGGGCGGCGTATGCTCTCCTTTTTGTATTTTTGAGCGGGCCGGGCGCGTTTAGTTTTGCTCAGAGTTACACCGTGACCGAGAGTGTGGTGCTTCCTTCGGAGTACTACGTGGGAGACCGCGCAGAGCTGCGCGTGCGCATTAGCACCTCAAGCAGTGCTGAGCTTAGTGTGCCAGCCGTACTGCCAGAGGCCGCCTGGGCGGTGTTTCATGATATGGGGCTCTTTCCTATCGACGCACAACAAACTGAAATCCGAATTTCCTTTACCGCGTTCCGACCAGGTACACAGACCTTGCCGACGGTAGATTTGGGGGGTGTTAGCCTAAGCGGCTTAACCGTGCGTGTGGCTTCAGTGCTTGAGGAGGGACAAACCGAACCGGCGCCGCTCGAGCCACCAATGTTGCTGCCTACAACACGACTTCGCATGGCAGTTTTCGTGGCGTTGCTCATAATTGGGCCGTTGCTTGTCTGGATGCTGCTTCGCGTCGGGCGTGTTCAGGTCTCGAGCTTACTGGTACGGTATAGGCAAGCACAACCATACCGGCGCCTTAAAAAGTCGCTCACACGGCTGGAATCAAGCATCGAGGAGCTTGATGCTCGGAGTTTCTACATCGTGCTGCTGGAGGATATCCGGCGATATTTCACGCGACGGTTAGGACGCGACCTTATGTCCGCCACTAGTGTGGAAATTATTCACTATATCTCCGGTATTGATGCTCGCGGATCCGATCTTATAGCGGAGGTGTTTCGGACGGGAGACCTGGTCAAATTTGCCGGGCGTCCGGCCACTCCTGAGCAACGTCGTGGTCACCTCGCCGGAGTGCTGCAGGTTATTAGCGAGTTAGAAGCAGCGCTTGGCCACGGAACCGGCACTCGAGAGGGGTTAAACCGTGTGGGTGCTTGAGCAACCGGCTGCGCTCCTGCTTGTGGCGTTGGTGCCCCTTGTCATGTACTTACGTCATGGGGCTCCCAATCGCGGCGGCAGGCTGCGGTTCCCTATATCGGTATGGGGAGGAAAACACTTCATCCCACGTGTTTGGAGTGTCGCTTTTTTGTATCGGCTTTCAATTTTTGCTTTCTGGTTGGGGGTGGTGGTTTGCATTTTTGCCCTGTCGTCGCCTGCACGGGTCTACCGGGAGCGAATAAACCTTACTCGCGGCATGGATATTGTGTTTGTGCTTGATGAGTCTCCAACAATGGCGGCAATGGACTTTGAACCGTATAGCCGGTTTGAAGCCGCACAGCGAATTATCCGCCGCTTCGTACAAGGCCGCGAGAATGATGGAATTGGATTAGTAAGTTTTTCGCGTGATGCTGCGTTGCGAGCTCCACCGACAGTAGACCATCAACATCTGCTTGATGAGCTCGACAGCCTGTCAATTATGGAACTTGGTGACGGCACTGCCATTGGCCTCGGAATAGCCTTGGGAGCGCTGCATCTGCAGTCAAGCACGGCCGAGCAGCGAGTGCTTATACTCCTAACTGACGGCAAAAATAACGTCTCTGAAATTCTACCGGATGTTGCTGCCGGTGTGGCACGTGACCTTGGGGTGCGAGTTCATACCGTCGGGATAGGCTCTGCTGGAGAGATTCCTATTGAATTTACCGATCCCCATACCAATCGAACGTATAGAGGAATCGTGAGCGATGCATACGAGGCCGAAACTCTGAGGGAACTGGCAAACATCACGGGTGGAAACTTCTTTGAAGCAGCAAGTCTTGGTTCGCTCGAAGCGGTTTTTCAGACGCTGGATACCGTAGAGACGGTTGAACGCCGCGCACGGGTCGAGGTGCGCACCGAAAGCCTGTATCGACACTTTATTATACTTGGGCTGCTGCTCATCATGTTTGATTTTGGGGTGCGACGAGTGTTGCTGAGGGAACGCTTATGAGCCTTGCACACCCGGAGGCTTTTCGGCTGTTGGCAGCCGTTCCGTTTATCATTTTGCTTCTGGTACTCAACTATAGAGCGGGTTGCAAGGATATGGGACTACTCATAGGGGATGGGCACGAAACGACGGTTCGAACGCTTTTTTTAGTAAAGAGCTTTTTTGGTGGCCTTAGTTTTGTTGCCTTCTATGTTTTACTGGTTGCCTCGCTTGCAGGGTTTTCCTGGGGCCTGAGCACTGTCAGAGAGGATAGAAGCGGGCTCGACGTAGTCTTTGCGGTTGATGTATCGTTGTCTATGATGGCGGAAGATGCGCAGCCCTCGCGGCTCGCGCGCAGCGGTGACCTCATGCGTGCGGTGGTGCAAGATCTTGCTGGCGCGCGCTTTGGTGTGGTTGCTTTTACCGGTAGTGCAAGCCGCTTGCTGCCGCTCACCGAAGATCATGCGGCAATTGAGTCGATACTAGATGTTGTTGGGCCGGAGTTGCTAAGCACTCCCGGTACCGATCTTGAGCGTGCATTGACTACGGCCTTTGGGTCTTTTCCTGCCGACTCGGACCGCCACCGGGCAGTTGTTGTTTTCTCAGATGGAGAAGCCCACAGCGGAGATGAATCGGTACCGGCACGTGAGGCAGCCGCTCGTGGTATCGGGGTTTTCACCGTGACAGTTGGAACGCCTCAAGGTAGCGCGGTGCCGTTGCGCGACGGGGGACGAGCGTTTGACAGGGATGGAAACCCGGTACAGAGCCGCGCCGATCCGGCAAGAATGCGCCGAATTGCCGAGATTGGCGGTGGAGTGCATGTGGATGCATCCGAGTCTGGCGCGTTTTCGCGTCTGCCGGATGCTCTGTCTGAGTTCGAAGGTAGACGTGATAGCGAGGGGTTCCGTACTGTCCCGGTTGAACGGTATCGGTTTTTTCTTGGGTGGGCATTGGTGATGTTGGTCGTGCATGTAGCAATACGTTCTCTTAGATGGCGGAGGTGGTTTTGAAATTAGGTCAAACACCTTTCCTACTGCTGCTGGCAGTACTGAGCGGATGCGGGTTAGGAGATCCTCACCTTACCGTATTGCGAGGTAATCTCAGTTTTGAGCGCGGTGAGTTCCAGGACTCGATTGTTCGCTATCTTGATGCACTGGACGCAAACACAGATAATGCAAGCTATGTTTTGTATAACCTGGGAACCGTGTATCATGCAGTGGCTGAGAACGAAGCTGCCGTTGAGGCATGGGAACGGGCCATTACTCAAGCGCCTCCCGATGTGCTTTTTGCTTTGCATCATAACAGAGGAAACCTCTACTATCGGCAAGGTCGTTACACCGAAGCGTATGAGCAGTTTCGGCGGGCGCTGCTTCTGAACCCCTCATCCATGCGGTCTAAGATTAATCTGGAGCTTGCATTGCAGCGCGTACAGGCGGCAGAGTCGGCTCCAACAAACCGTAGTGGTGGCGCTGGTGGTAACGGCGCGGTTTCGGATGAAGCGCGTCGCGTGTTGGAATATATGCGTCGAAAGGAGACGGGAGAGTGGCAGGCAACCGATACACAGGAGCCTCGCAACGTCGAGCGTTACTGGTAGGAGTCTGGCTCCTCCTCGCTGTCTTGGCTCCGGCTGTTGGTGAGGAGCGGGTTCGACCCATAGTCCCAGATGAGCCGGTAACGGTGGGTGATGCCTTTCTGCTGGAGTTGGAGTTCCCTTATCCGGGAGGAGGTGAGCAGCCTGAGTTTGTCGCGCCCACCTATCCGGGGCCGATTACCGGTGACGGGGAGCCGACAATAGAAGTCTCATCCCGACTTGCGGGAGCCTTCGGAGATGGACGCCAAGTGCGGGTACGAGTTCCCTTGCGTGCCGTGGCTGCGGGGCGTGCAATTATTGATGAGTTTAGGCTTGAGTTCGGCGGAGTAACCGTGCGGACACAGCCGGTTCTTATTGAGGTTCGCCCGCGAGGTGGTGGGGCTATCCCCTTTGATCTGGTATGGCATGCCGAGGTCGATTCGCTTTACGTGGGCCAGACCATACCGGTATCGCTTGAGATGCGAAACCTTCGGGAGGCAAGCTTTCCGGACGATCTCCAAGTCACTGTACCGAGCAATGCGGAGTTCGTTTCGGTGCCTGGCCTCGGCGGGATACAGCGGAAAGAGATTGGTGCCGTCGTACTTCTAACCATCCCGGCAGCGGCGTATCTTTTAACGCCTACCTCCCCAGGTGAGGTAACCTTAGCTCAAGCTCAGCTACGCGCGGGCGGAGTGACCCGAACCGCGGCCCCTCGCAGTTTTGAGGTGCGGGAGCTCCCTGAAGAAGTGCGTGGTACCAGGGCCTACGGAAGCTTTGATTATACCTTTGAGTTGGACCCGCAAGAGCTTGTAGAAGGCCGTTCTGCAACACTGTTTATACGGATACATGGCGAAGGCAATTTTGATCAACTGCAACTACCTGCCTTTCAGTCGCAGGAGTTTATCGTTGCTAGCGAGGGGACTCGCAGACGGATTGAGCCATCGGAAGGAGGTTACCAGGGTAGCATCGAGGCACGTTACCGCATCACACCCAGGAGGGCTGGAACTATTGAACTGCGGGTCCCTCCGTTTGTGTGGTTTGATGCGGTGGAACAACGGGTTGCACGTCGGGCACCGGCACCCATTCGGCTCGAGGTTGAATCGCGTAGCGACGCCGCTCCTGGACAGGCAGAGGAAGCCCAACGTATACCACTGAGTGCTATCGAAATTGGGCGTATGAAACCGGCCAATTGGTATCGTCGGCCGCTCTCGTATCTCTCACTTATTCCGGGTATGCTGATATTTATTCTGGGGGTATTTGTACGTAGACGACGTGCCGCCGTCGGCTCAGCAGCGCTGTTGCTAGGGATCGTCGCTTTGCCTGGTCTTCTTGCTGTGTCGGCACCCCCCGTGGCGACCGATGAGCGTGTCGCGCATGCGGTGGAGGTGCACACTCAAGGTGATTACATGGAGGCGTTAGATCTCTACGGTGAACTTCTTGAAGAGCAACAAGATAGCCCTGGACTATGGCATAACGCTGGCTTAGCTTATTTCGGTGCGGAACGCAACGCCGAGGCAGTCTATGCGCTTAGGCGTTCGGTCATGCTTGACCCAGGCCATCCAGCCCTGCGCAGTGAGCTCAACTCGGTGGAGGCTACGCTTGAACTTGACAGGCAGTTGGAACTTCCCTTTGTGTATCATCCGGACGTGTTTTTTCTGCTGTTGATTATCACGTTGAGCGCCGCCGCCGTGTTTGGAGGTCTCTCAAGGCTGCGTGGAGGTAGCATAATTGTGATAGTTCTTCTGTGCTTCTCCGCAGTCTTGAGTATTGGGGCTATGCTGTACTCGGCGCGCGTTCTGGAGTATCCGGTTACCGTTGTCGGTAGCGAGGGTGTGAGCATGAGACGGATTCCGGATACTGATGCTGGTGCTTGGATGCATCTGCGTGCTGGTGCAGCGGTCGAAGTATCGGTGCGTCACGGCGAGTTTGTGCTGATACGCACCGGCGACCGCGTTGAGGGTTGGGTTGAGGCAGAGTCCCTTATAGGAAACGCTGGGTTTGTTGTACGTGGCAATGGCAGCTAGATCACAACATG
>CAZQIK010000045.1:0-8032 GCA_964593085.1 uncultured Spirochaeta sp. | reverse complement strand
GAGGGTACTGGACCAACCGAGGACAACAATGAAATCTCGGATGTAACTTTCGACACCGACCTAAGCCAAGGAGCCGGTGATAATGAGCTCGACGATCTCGATCTTGAGTCCGACTTTGATATTTCATTTGAGCAGGAAACACCCAACGCATCCGAAGAGCCAGAAGACACCACTGAAGAGCTGCTCCAAGAGGACATCATCTCTCTCGACGGCGAAGACAATGCTCTTGAGCTCGACGACGAACTTGACCTGGAAGTAGAAGGCGAAGAAGACGACGAGATTACCGTTGAAATTGAAGACACAGACGAACCAGACACCAACGAAGCGGAAACTGCAGAGCTTGCCAATTTAGAAACGGATACTGAAGCGCCCCATGAGGAATTAGAAGTAGACGATGACGAACTCAGTGACGATTTGGATCTCGGTGAATTAGAGTCAGAACTCGACGACCTTGAGGGCGAAGACATTCCTCTTCCGGTTGACAAAACCGAGACCGGAATTGACAAAACCGAAACAGATGACTTAGAACCACCAATTGAGGAAATATCACTCGAGGACGAGTTAGACGAGATAACTGAGGGCACAGAGTCCGAGGAAGCTCCTGCTGGTTTTCCAGGGGATGAAGAAGCAGGGTTGGAAGTTGAGCCTGCTCCTGTCGATCCATCGGAACTAGATAGCCTGGCTCAACTGGACATCGACTCCGAACTTGCCGATATCGATCAGCTCAAAGACAGTCCCGATGACACCTTTGCCGACACCAGCGAAATTGACGATATATCTATTGCATTCCCAGATGAACCGAACGAGGAAACTGAAGAAGACGACGAGACGGAGCTTAGTAGCGAAGCTAATGAGCTTGAACTCGACGAGCTTGAACTCGAGCCGGACACCCTCGAACTTGACGAGCTTGACGAAGAACTCGAGCCGGATAGCCTCGAACTTGACGAGGAGCTAGATGTAGCCGACGCTGAGGAAGATGACGATACCCAGCGTGAAGCAGCCCCGACTTCGCAGAGCCTTACCGAAACAATGGCCGCCGCGCAGGAGGCGGCAGAAAACGATACGGAGCTCAGTGACGACCTTCGCGAAGAAATTAAGGCCGTCCTCCGCTATATGGACCAACTGCTTGAGTCGCTGCCGGAAGACAAAATTCAAGAATTCGCGTCATCGGAACACTTTGAGGTATACAAAAAACTCTTTGAAGAATTAGGACTGGAAACGTAATGGGATTATACCACAAGATCATTACTGACAGCGGCAATGACCATACCTCCGATATCATGCCTTACGCTATCGACGAAAAAAAAAACAGCTCTTAACTGATCTACTCTCGGAACAGAACACCGACCCAACGCAACCGCAGGCCGATGAACTGCGCCTCTTTCTTCAGACAATACGAAAAATGAGCTTTGATTTACGCTCGCCGGTAGTTGCGTTCAGCGCAGCTGCAGATTTGCTTCGTGTGTCCAAAGGCGCGCTGCTGTTGCGCAGCCATGAGAGAGACAGTTTTGCGGTATGGGCACACCGTCACCTTGATGAGACTACCCGCCACCGGCTTGAGTTCCCGCGTCACGCACTCCCGGCACTCATACGCGACTTAGGCTTGGAATCGTCGGCCAATGAATCGCAGAAGATTGCTACTCTTACTCCGTATTTGTCAAATAGAGAGTCATCCATGATCAGGTCACCGCTCCTTCTTGCGTTGCCTGATTCGGATCCGCAGGCGTTGCTGCTTATTCTTGACTCTCCGTATCTCACCGATGAACAAGCAACTGTAGTTATGCTGCTAGCCGCAGTAGGAGATCCTATTGTTGATGCAGTCAACAACACGGCTGTCCAACAACTGCGCTCCGCTACTCATCACCCGGCACTTAGTCGGAGCGAGTTTTCACAGCGCATTCTTGGCCATATTCAGGAAGGGGGTACCGGAGGCCGCGTAGTGACCCTGAACGTTCAACCAATGCTCAGTTACATGACACACCACCATCCTGAGGTCGACCGGTTTCGTTGTTTTCAGGACTTACATACCCTGATACAGCGGATAACCGGGACTGAGTTCTTAGTAGGACCACATGACCCGACACAAAGAGTGTGGATCTATATCCCGGCAGAAGCCGGTGAAGATACAGTTCTCCTCGTAGCGCACCTTTCCAAGGTCATCCGGACAAAATTCACAGTCGAATCTGAAGTGGAGGTCCTCACCTATCATGAGGTGGAGTTGCACTCGACCGTATTGGAAACCCAGTCACAGCTCGACGACATTCTGGCCGATGTTCAAGATTGAGAGCTCAAAAAGCGGACATCCATGTGCAGTCTACAATGGAAAACACCTCCACTCAACCTACGACCCTGAGAGAGAAGCCCGAAAACACCTCCTGTCCCACATTGGCGAAAGATCCCCCGACACCGCGGTCGTCGTAGGACCAGGATTAGGCTACATCGGCGCGGAGCTTCGTAAGCGTGGGATATTCACGATTCAGGTGTTCTTATCCGCATTGACCCACTCCGCAGCGGTTGAACGAGGTGATCTATGCTGGCATCCCGAGGAAACCTGCAAAACTACCGGACCCTCAACGGGTGATGCGTTCGACACGCGAGTCCTTCGCGCTTTTCTTCGATCCGTCTTGAGCGATACCGACAGTGTAGGGCTTGAGGTGCTGTCTTGGTCCCCATGTTTGGAAGCGTTTCCAGATGAATCTGAGAAAGCTCTTGGTGCGGTTGCGGATGTCGTGCGTGAAAGCAACGCTAACCTAACTACAATTGCGGCATTTGGTCCACGGTGGTTTCGCAATCTGTGTTCCAATTTCCGGCACAGTGGGTCTGGGAACACGGTACCGCGCACCTGTAAGCTCGTGGTGCTCGCGGCTGCAGGTCCTTCGCTGGAGTCTGCCGTTCCTATACTGCAGGAATTGGACCGTTCGCTGTCACAGGGACGGGAAGGTCAGCCACTGACAGGACACCAACCCCCAGGTAAGGACTGCGAGATCTGGGCTGTTGGCACGGCGTTGAGGCCGCTTTTGGCAGCAGGTATCCAACCCAGTATGGTGGTAACAACCGACGCTGGTTATTTTGCATTGGAACATCTGAACGCTGCACGCAGCTCACCTAACCACTGCATTGCGGCACCGCTCACTGCCGCGCGGGGCTTTACCCGACGTGGCTTGGAGCACGTCCTCTTAAATCAAGGCTCAATTATTGAGCACGAGCTCTTCTCGCATTGCCGCTTGCCAGCAATACAGCTGCCAGCTAACGGCACGGTGGCAGGATCGGCCCTTGAATTGGCACTGCGTGTGTGCTCAGGGCGCGTGGTATTAGTTGGTCTTGACCTGGGGTATCGTGATATTCAACCCCACGCGCGCCCCCATAGCTTTGAACACTATCTTTGGCGTAAAGAGTCCCGCTTGCAGCCAGTCTACAGCATGTTTGCGACACGAGCCTTCGACCTCAGCACGCGCATGCCGCAAGGGCGACGCACGACGCGCCAACTGGAAACATACGCAGGATGGTTCCGCAGGCGTCTATCGCAATTGAAGCACCGGGTAGCGACATTAGGTCCCTCGCCGGTGGAACTCAATATACCAGAGCTTTCTCGGGCTGATCTCATGCGGCACGCGGACGAGGCTCTTTCCAGCGCTACAGTTGAGAATAAGAGCCATGCTCCGAAGGGTTTCACAGAACGTCCGACAAACGAATTGACGGAACAGGAACGCACCGGCGCTTTAGACAACATGTTCCAGGCTTTGGAAACTCGCTTACAGCGCGTGGCAGCAATACATAGCCGGGAAGAGTTTCTGGCTTTACTGCATCCGCAGCGATTTGAACGGAGTAATTCCAAGTCGCGCTCAGAAAATGAAGACCTACAGGTGTTGAGCTACCTCAACTGTCGTGGGGTAATTAACTGCATCCGCCAAGTTGACACGGCCTCCTTTCGCACAGAACTGGTGCAGGCCGTTACAGCAGCCCGTAAGCTTATCAATGAACAGAAACACGAGTACCGGCAATGACTCATACCGGCAGCTTTCTTCAGCGAAACCTTAAAGCACTGCTTGATAGCGGCGGCAGAGCAAATGAAGCCACCGCCGCAAAGGTAGCTGCAAGCCAAGCCTCGTCAAGATTGCGGATTGAAGCCTCACGTGTTGGGGGCATGAGCGAGCCTACAGCGACCTTAATTTCATCAGTTGAGCAGGGCGAACACGAAACGCCAGAGGGAATGCCGAATCAGGAAGGGGCGTTACTACTCCACTCACGCTATCGACCAATGTCCGAGGCCCGCAAGTTTGCACGCGGAACTGAAATTGAGAGTTGTGATTACATGGTCCTGTACGGATTCGGTTTAGGGTATGAGGCTGCAGCTTTGCTGGAAGCAGCACCGCAACTTGAGCTCCGAATTATTGAGCCCGACCCAGCACTGCTGTATAGCGCGTTCTCGGCGCGGGATTTAAGCACACTACTCTACTCAGCCCACGTAAGTATTCTCTGTGAGGCTACCGTCGCTGAGGCGATAGACAGACTAGATTACTTACCCTTCTTCTTTCCAAACCTTAGGACTACGAGCCTTCGAGCCAGGTTACCGGCGGACGAACAGTATTTCAAAAGTTTTGGCAGAAGTCTTGAGCGCTTTATTGCCGCTGCAGGAAACGATTACCGCGCCTGTGCTGCATACGGGCTCCGATGGTGCGTAAACACGATCCGGAATCTCACGCTCCTCGAGCGGGCGGAGCGTACCAAGCCTGCTCCAATCCAAAACTGGACTATAGTAGGCGCGGGTCCCGGCGCCGATCGCGCCGTGCAGCACCAGCACCCCACAGCCACGATCTTCTGCGACACTGCAGTACCGGCCGCCGCCGCATATGCGAACTCCAAACTTACCGCGGTCTCAATTGACCCCCAGCCTATATCACACCTACATTATATCGGAGTGTCTCTAAAAAACATCCATCTTTTTGCCGATCTGGGTTCCCACCACAATTTACTCCGGAAGTTCCCACACATAACTTTCATCAGTTCCGGACATCCACTTCACACTTATCTTCGTTCCCAAGGGGTTCCGATAGGTCCACGCTTGGTGCGAGGTGGAAGTGTTTCTGAGGCTGCTCTGCGGATAGCACACTACTCCGGGGCAACCGCAATTCGACTCTATGGTTTAGACTTTGCTTATATTGCAGAAAAAAGTTATGTAGCGGGAAGTTGGATAGACTCGTACCTTCGCAGCCGAAGCAACCGTCTAAACAGCATAAGCGACCAAAACTACGCGTTTCTTCAGCAGCGTAACGCTGTCCGATGCTCGGGCGCCAACCACGAACATCAACCCCCTACTTACCGTACCGAGTTGCTCGACGAATACCGGAAAGCGTTCTTAGCAACCGCCAAGGAGCTCGGATTTACGTACCAGGCCGCCGAGTCATTTGACGCTCCTGGACGACTTCATGCCGACCGCCACGTTCCACCGAGCCAGGTTTCACCAAGCCACGTAGCCATTCCAGATAGTCCTACCACCACGCACCGGAGGGTAAAAGATGTGCTACAAAAGCTCGAGCAAGACTTGACCGCATTTCAGATACCGAGCAACAACTCCGGATTAAGCTCAACGTATCGCACACTTGGTGCGGCTAGCGCAGCCCTTGTCCCCGCAGCTATCTTCTATCACGAACGTCGCGGTTTAAGCCGATGCGAAGCTATGAAAGCATCGTGTGACCTAATGATAATGGAAATCTCTCAGTTTAGCGGCGACGATACGTGAGTCCAGCGTATCCCACGAATGAATCCGCAGGCTGGCAGTCGTAACTGGTATGGTAACCAATGAGCTCGGCGTCATCACACCCTACGGCGTTTGCGTACTCCACGGCCACCGCAGCCGCCCCGGCTGAACATGCTGAACGGTCACGCGGACCGGCTTCTGTCACACCATCCGCATCCATCTGGACGAGTTTAGCCAGAATCGTGGCGTCGTTTGATTCTCGCACCCAGCTGTGTGCTTCGTCGCCCAAACCATGGTCGGTGAAGCCAAACGCAGGCCCATAATGGGTCAGATCCGTGGAGCCGATCACTGTGATGTCGTAAGCATCTTGGCGTTGCGCCGTTTCGGCAAGTACCCCGGCCAGACGATGAACAAGCTCGGAATTAGGACCGACGCGGATCCAAAGGGCACGCGCCTCGGGGTTGAGATAACGAATCATCGGCAAAACCACCTCAACCGAGTTCTCAGAGTCTTCATCCGGCACGATTTCAAAATTTTGCATGACTAAATCACGGAGCTCAGCGTCGGCCTCAACCAATCCCAACGGCGTTTCGTAGGCGTCTTCAGCCGCCACAACTAAAGGCGCAGATGATGAAAGATGCCCCCCAACAACCACCACTGTCTTGCTTCGTTCCAGAGTGCTCAGTGTATCAAAAGCTAAGCGACCCGAAAATGTCCAACCGGCATGCGGCACTACCACCGCACGCGAGCGCGGCTTTTCAAGATCTCTACAGCACCAGTCGTGCAGAACCAATTCGGTACCTTTACCGGTCTGCGGATACCACCCGGCGGAAAGCTTACGTTGACGAACGTTTTCCGACATCACACCTTAATGATAACAGCGATATTCACAACCGTACACGAACACTCTTCACTTTTTTGCGTATTCACGTATACTGTCACTATGAAGGCTCGCTTTGCACAGGTATGTGCCGGAATTACCATTGCCGTTTTCGCTATTGTTACCCTCTTGTTTGTTTTACGCCTAAATGAGGCTCACGAACGCAGCGTTCTCAACCGCCAGGCGCATTTCAAAGCCTTGAGTGAATTGCTGGTCGAAGCCTATGAGGCGGCAGGCTACTCCTTTGAAAATCTGGTCTGGGAGCGTTTCTCCGAGGAGTTCGAGTTTTCACGTAGTGCTGGCGCAGTCTCAATAGCATCGGCTGAGGGTAGACTTGAGTATGTTACTGCGCAGGACATGTCCTACCTCGCTCCCGCAACTCGTATGCAACTTGAAGATAACCAGGGTGTACGGTCTGGTCGGAACGGGCGTTATCTGCTCACTCGTTCGCCACGTGAAACTCGATTCAGCGAGACTTTGACCACCCAAAGTGGCGATTCTATTCATGTAGAAGCCGTGTACCCAACTCTTTCGAACTCCGATATTTTCACTCTTCTTCGTGACTCGGCACTCATTCTTCTATCTTTCGCCGCACTAACACTCGTTGCAGCTTTGGGCCTGTATCTCCACAGCACAAAGCTTCAAACCGAACCACAAGCAAAGCGTGAGTCAAGCCTGCCAAAAACCTCAGCAGCTGAACCCGAGCAGTCTGCCGATAAACCCGATCATTACAGTGAAGCCTTTGAAAACGACCTGGATGATTATCTTGACGACGAGGATTACCTGGACTCCGACATTCATATTGACGATGACCTTGTACAGTCTGAAGAAGGTACTAACGCTCCCAATCAAGAACCGGATGAGGAACCCAATCCAGAACCGGATCAGCACAAAGACAAACTACTTCGTCGGCTCAGCTCCGAAATGGAGAGGAGCACCTTCAACGAAGAGGACCTTGTTCTGGCCTTAGTACGTTCCACGCCTGCTGAATCCGAACACCAATCCGACACGGAGTCGGAGCGACGTGTTAACGAATCACACCTGCTGGACCGGCTTTACTCGTTTATTGCGTTGGAGCATGCCTTTAAAGAGTTAACCTTCACTGTAGATGAGAATATTATCGCGGTTATTGAACCAAATAACGATCTCGACGGTGGTATCCGGCGAATGGAAAATCTCATGCGCAAGGCAGAGACCCGCGCAGTAGCGGAAGGCAGCAACCTTCATGCAGGCTTGAGTGCGCGCGCCGGGCGCTTAACCGAGTCGCCCCGACTCTTTAAAGAAGCTTACACCGCGCTCAGACGTGCTGAGCACAGCAAGACACGTCTTATGGGGTTTCGCCCTGACCCTGATCTCTACCGACGTTTTGTTGCCGGAGAAACCGCTGGCGTAGAGCCCTCATAAGCTGGCAAAATCGACTCCTTTGAAACGCCTGCGCCGAATAATTCGCACCG
>CAZQIK010000044.1:0-8082 GCA_964593085.1 uncultured Spirochaeta sp. | reverse complement strand
GAGAAGTCCAGAATGTCATTAATGATGCCCACTAGTGACTCGGCGGATCTGTGGATTGCTTCCAGATACTCCCGTTGTTCCGTGTTGATTGCGGTAGCGAGCGTCAGTTTTGTCATGCCAATGATTCCGTTCATCGGAGTGCGAATTTCGTGGCTCATATTTGCCAGGAAGTGGCTTTTTGCGCGGTTAGCTGCAACGGCCTGCTCCTTGGCGGCTTTTAGTTCCTGCTCTATAGCTTTGCGTTTGGTAATGTCGACGATTGCGGTAAAGCACTGCTCCTTACCGCTGTGGTCCCGTTGCAGCCTACTTTCAAACATTCCCCAGCGTAACCCGCCTGATTTGTCGGCAAAAGACATCTCTTCCGAGATTACTTCCTCACGTTGAAAAACACGCTGGAGATGCCGGAAGAATTGGGAGTGCGTATCCTGGGGGAGGAAAACGATAAACGGCTTGTTCGTCAGGTGCTTTCGTTCGGCCTTGAGCATACCTGCGCCATGATGGTTAACTTCAAGAATGCCACCCTGCTGGTTAAATACAAAGTAACCAACGGGAGCATTCTCAAACAATGCTTCATACTGGCGACGGGTTTTTTGTAGCTCTTCTTGACTTGCACGAAGCTCGTCGTTTTGCATCTCAAGTTCAATTTGATGCACATTAAGCTCATGAATGAGCTCCTCAGTTGGAGTTTCCATAGTCTCCGATTGTTGTCTGGCTTGTTCTTCTGCTCGCTTTCGTATTTCAGCCTTGCTGTTCTCCGACGGCATAACTACTCCGTTTCTGTACGCTACATTGAGTCCAAACATAGGGTATTAGCTTTAATATAGTGCAAACGGTACGCCCCCGCCAATTTCAAAGCGCATCCAAAAGCCCATTCAAAGCGGGGAGCTTTTCATCTATCGATCTGCTCGCGGATGAAATCAAGCAACTGTTGGTAATTTTCAAGACGTGGAAACTGGGGAAATTGCGCGGTAATGTCCGTCGGAGCTCGAAAGAAGGCCCCAGAATTGGCCTCGTTGAGCATTGATACATCGTTATAACTATCCCCGGCAGCAATAACTTCAAGGTTCATTGAATGGAAGGCTGCAACAGCACGCCGTTTTCCGTCTTGTTGTCTGAGACGGTAGCCATGAATACTGCCCGCCTCATCAATTACGAGCTCGTTGCAGAACAGGGTGGGGTTTCCTAACTGTCTCATGAGTGGCCCTGCAAACTGAACAAAGGTATCCGATAGAATAACAAGCGGAACAAGCTTTTGAAGCTCTTCAACGAATGTGCATGCACCGGGCAGAGGAGTCATGTGACTTATTGTATCGCTAATATCTCTAAGCTTAATCCCCTCACGTGCAAGTATGCTTAGGCGT
Organism: uncultured Spirochaeta sp.; assembly: GCA_964593085.1. GTDB lineage: Bacteria > Spirochaetota > Spirochaetia > DSM-27196 > SLAA01 > SLAA01. The sequence goes on along the minus strand of CAZQIK010000044.1, from coordinate 6,721 downwards.
GTTTGCATAAGCTCGTCATAGTCGGCAATGTCGCGTGTGGTAAGCCGAAGATCGGCTACGCCTAAGCGTTCGGCAACGTTGATCCATATTTCGGGTATGAGGACACCCTCAAGGTCTAAGCATACTACCTGCATGTTGGTTCACTCCAGATCACTCAAAGCTTGTGCTGTACCCTTTGTATACCATGTCCTGCGGCCACTGTTCCATTGCTTTCGCGCGTGCCAAGAGAAGTTCTCACGCACAGTTTTGGCACAACAGCAGCCCGATTGGGTAAAAATTGTAACAGACATGTTTTCTACACAAATCTTTTTTATTGTGTTGACTCCGGCTCCCTATTTTAGTACGCTAACTGTGTTTGAAAGAAACGAAGGAACGAGAAGGAGTCAAACAATACATGAGTGATAGTACCAGTGCCGTTGCGGAACCTGCTTCCAGCGACGGCCAACGAGACCCTAAGGTTAAAATTGCCATCAACGGCGTCTTTAAAATTTTCGGTAAAGCACCGGAAAAGGCCCGGCAGATGGTTGAAGATGGTGTATCAAAAGACGACGTCCTGTCACAAACCGGAAACGTAATTGGTGTAGATAACGCTTCGTTTACTATTCGAGAAGGTGAAATCTTGGTTGTTATGGGGCTATCGGGTAGCGGTAAGTCCACATTAATTCGTTGCGTTAACCGACTGATAGAACCGACTTTTGGTACTATAGATGTTGACGGAGTCGACATTACGAAACTGGATCATGACGAGCTACGGGTTCTTCGGCGCAAGAAGTTCGGCATGGTATTCCAGAGCTTTGCGTTGTTGCCGCATAAAACAGTTGGCAAAAACGTTGAGTTTGGTTTGGAGATACAAGGCGTAGATCAAAAAAAGCGAGAAGAAGCGGCTGAGCGCGCGCTGGAGCTTGTCGGCCTTAAAGGCTGGGGCAAGTACTTCCCGGACAACCTCTCCGGTGGAATGAAACAGCGAGTCGGCCTTGCCCGGGCACTCGCGGTGGATCCCGACGTTCTCCTCATGGATGAAGCTTTTAGTGCACTTGATCCGCTCATTCGTACAGATATGCAGGATGAGCTAATCTCGCTACAAGGCAAAATGCACAAGACCATTCTGTTTATAACACACGACCTTGACGAGGCTCTGAAAATGGGAGATCGCATTGTGCTCATGAAGGACGGAAAAATTGAGCAGATCGGAACTCCTGAGGAAATTTTAAGCCATCCGGCAAGTGATTATGTGTCGCGGTTTGTTCAGAACGTCGATTACACCAAGGTGCTTACCGCAGCAGATGTAATGAAGAAACCAACTCCGGTTGCTTTTGTAAAAGACGGGCCGCGTGTTGCGTTGCGTAAAATGAAAGAGTCCGGGCTTTCCGGCATTTTTGTTGTCAAAGCTGACTGGGAACTTATCGGCCATGTCACTGCCGACAGGGCGGTGGAAGCTGCCAAGCGGGAGGAGCAGTGGCTTGACCACATCACAGAACGTGAGGAGTGCGCTACTGTAGCGCCGGACATGCCGGTGCGCAGCATATTCCCGTTGGTTGCCGAGAACAACAACCCGGTGGCCGTTATTGACGAGGAAAACAAGCTCAAAGGAATTATAGTCCGCGGTAGTGTCCTTGGCGCATTGTCGGAACGAGGAGATACCAACGATGAATAGCATTATACCTAGAATACCATTGGATGCCTGGATCGAGGGTGGCCTTACCTGGCTGACTACGGTCCTTTCTGGCGTCACCCGTGCCATTTCCAGCTTTCTGGGAACTGGTGTGAGTGGCATGGTCGATTTCCTCACATGGATACCTCCCTGGTTACTCATAGCGTTTTTTGCTGCTGGCGCATGGAAGGTGGCTGGACGCAGAGTTGGCATATGGTCAGCCGTAGGATTGTTGTTTATCTGGAATGTAGGGCTTTGGGGTCCGACGGTGTCCACAATATCGCTCGTGCTCATTGCAACCGCTATTGCTATTGGATTTGGGCTTCCGGTTGGGATATTGGGTGCACTTAACGATACAGCGTATAAGGTACTACGTCCAATTCTTGACCTCATGCAGACGATGCCTGCCTTTGTCTATTTGATTCCCGCTATCCCGTTCTTTGGCTTAGGGGCTGTCTCGGCAATTTTTTCTACCGTGATTTTTTCTATACCTCCGGTTATCCGACTTACAACCTTAGGTATTCGCCAAATTAATCCGGAGCTGATTGAGGCGGCGGATTCATTTGGATCTACAATGAGCCAAAAGCTGTTCAAGGTTCAAATGCCGTTAGCTATGCCGACCATTATGGCGGGCGTAAACCAAACTATTATGTTGGCACTTTCAATGGTCGTTATTGCGGCAATGATTGGTGCGGGCGGACTTGGTGGTGAGGTCTGGCGTGCAATACAACGGTTGCGACCAGGACAGGGTTTCGTTGCTGGTATCGGCGTTGTTATTGTGGCCATGATCCTTGACCGTGTGACCCAGAAGGTCGGGCAGATCAAAAAGAATATTAATGATTAAGAATTATGTTGGTTTGACCACCGGCCACATTCCATGTGACCGGAGGTTGAAGATTGTGCTAAGGAGGAGAAAATTATGAGTATACTCAAAAAACTGAGTATTGCGTTGGTGTTCGCGATCGTATCGACCGGACTGTTTGTTGCATGTGCGCCTGAGGAAGCCGCTGAGGCTGAGGGTGATGCAGTTGAGGAACGTGGTGACATATCGATTGCCTATGTTGAGTGGGACCGGGAACCGGCTCATACCCATCTTGCCGCTGAAATTCTCAGTCGTGTAGGATATGACGTCGGAGTCAACTCGGTATCAAACGCCGCGATGTGGTCTGCCGTTGCATCTGATGATGTTGATTTCCATCTTTCAGCTTGGTTGCCTGCAACACATAGAAACGAGTGGAACGAGTACGGCGATAGTGTAGAGGATCTTGGCGCCCATTTCGAGGGAGCTCGTCTTGGACTAGTTGTACCGACCTACCTTGAAGACATTAACTCCATTGCAGACTTGGCTGAAAATGCTGAGATGTTCGACAGCACCATTGTTGGTATTGACCCGGGTGCGGGAATGATGCAAGCAACTGAGGACGCCATTGAGAATGACACGTACGGTTTGAGCTCCTTTGAGTTGCTTGAAGGTAGTGACGCTACCATGATGGGTGCGTTGCAGGATGCAATCCGCAATGAAGAACCGATTGTGGTAACTGGTTGGGACCCGCACATTAAGTTTGCTCGTTTCGACCTTAAAATTCTTGAAGATCCTGAAGAAGTCTTTGGCGCCGCCGAGACCATCAACACCATTGTGCGTGGTGATCTAGAAGAAGATCAGCCTGACCTCTACGAGTTCCTAAATACCATGGACTGGATGGCGATCAACGATCACATCAACGAAGTTATGGTACTTGCCTCTGAGGGTATGCGCCACGAGGAAGCAGCTGCGCAGGTAGTAGACGAGAACTTTGAAGACATTAATAGTGCATTGACTGCAGGCATGAGCATGCAGTAAGGGCTTCTGAAAAGAAGCTGCCACGCGGTTTTACCGTAGGGCACAAAAAACCCGGGCCAGACGCCCGGGTTTTTTTGTGCCTATCTGTTTCTGTGATGCCATGGTTAAAGCAGCCACGGCTTCATGATGCGGCGCTCACCCGACAATGAGCGAAGCAATTGCAAATGCAGTAATAACCCACAATGTCGGGGATACCTCTTTAAACTTGCCGAGAAGCAGCTTAATGACGGTATAGGCGATAAAGCCCCAGACAATACCCTGAGTAATGCTATAGGTAAGAGGTATGAGAATGAGGGCTAAAAAAGCTGGAATAGCCTCTTCAAAGTTGGTCCATGTGATCTTAACGAGCGGGGTCATCATGTACAGGCCAATGAGCACCAAGACCGGCGCAGTTGCAACAGCCGGGACAAAGCCAAGCAGCGGGCTCAGAAAAATAAAGGGAAGAAACAACAGGCCTGTCACAACTGCGGTCAGCCCGGTACGGCCACCTTCTTCGACACCCGCCGCACTCTCAATGTACGTTGTACCGCTTGAGGTTCCGAAAACTCCGGATATTGTGGTTGCAATAGCGTCGACCAAGAGGGCCTTGCCGACGTTCTTAGGTTCACCAGACTTTTCGTCAATAAAACCGCCAACTTCGCTTACACCGACAAAGGTAGAAATACTATCGAACATGTCGGTGAAGAGCAAAGTGAAGACCGGTAGGATCATACCAATTGCGAGCGCGCCGACAATGTCCATCTTCATGAAGACTTCAAGGCTTGGCATGGCAAATATAGCTTCTGGCATATAGACAAAAGCCTCACCACCCTGGCCCGTAACCACGCTGTTCGTGATAATAGCTAAAACCGAGGTCACGACAATGCCAATGATCAGGGCGCCCTTAAACTTCTTAATTATGAGAAAACCGGTGAGGAAGAGGCCGACAACAAAAAGCAGTACCTGGGGAGTTAGGCCTCCAAAACTGACAATGGTTGCTGGATCAGCCACGATGAACCCAACTCCGGTCAGCCCAATAACCGCAAGGAAGAGTCCAATACCGGCCGCCACGGCATGACGTACCGCGGCTGGGATTGCGCGCACAATCATTTCACGGATCTTGAAGATGGAAAGCAGGATAAACACGATACCCGAGATGAACACAACACCTAGCGCTGTTTCCCACGGGAGCCCCATGCCAAGTACCAGCCCATACGTGAAAAAGGCGTTAATTCCCATTCCGGGGGCTATAGCGAACGGCAAGCCTGCAACTAATCCCATAAGAATGGAACCGATAGCACTCACCATGATCGTGGCAAAAAGTACGCCAGCGAACGGCATGCCAGCGTCGGAGAGGATCGACGGGTTCACCACAATGATATACGCCATCGTGAGAAAGGTTGCCACGCCAGCTCTTATCTCAGTCTTGACGTTGGTTCCGTTCTCCTGTAATCGAAAGAACTTTTCCATAAACATCTCCTTAGTTTTGGATTCCTAGCGACTTATGCTCATATTCTTATAGAAGCACTCCAAGCGGCGCAAGGCGCATGCATATGTATACGGAAAAGATTCGGTGTTTTCCGTACATATTTGGCTCCCGGCCTTTACAGTCTGGAGTCTTTTCCGCTTAAATGGTTCGATATCAAGGAGGTAGATATACATGAAGAAAAAAAGTTTCCCCTCCGGGGGCGCGCTAGTCGTCCTCATGGTTATGTTGGGTTTTGTTTTAAGCTCCTGCGCCCAAGAGGCAGGCGAGAGCAACGTCATAGGAATTTCCAAGATTGTTTCGCATCCCGCGTTGGATGCAGTGGAACAGGGTATACAGGACCAGCTTGAAGAGCTTGGCTACGAGTTCCGCTATGATTTGCAGAATGCCAATGGTGAAATGACCTCCGCGGCCTCCATTGCGAATAAATTCCGCTCCGACCGTGTACGGGTAGCTATCGGTATAGCCACGCCGACCTCCCAGGCGCTGGTTAACTCCATTGATGATTTTCCAGTAATTTACTCTGCGGTAACCGACCCAGTAGATGCCGGTCTGGTAGACTCTTTTGATAGCGGGCGAGGAAATGTTACCGGAGTAAGTGACCTTACGCCGGTGCGTGAGCAGATAGAGTTCCTCATGAGCATCGCGGATATTGAGTCAATTGGCCATGTGTATTCCAGTGGTGAGGCAAATGCAGTACGTCTGGCAAGCCTGGCCCGTGAATCGGCTGCGGATCTCGGCCTTGAGTTTGTTGAGGCAACAGTTACCAACTCGGCAGAGGTTCGCAGTGCAGCGCAGTCTATAGCGGGGCAAGTAGACGGTTTTTACGTCAGCACCGACAACACGGTGGTTTCGGCGTTGAGTGCCTTGGTAGACGTGGCGAACAATGCAGGAGTTCCGGTTATGTCGGCAGATCCCTCCTCGGCTGAGGATATTGGTGTTATTGCCGCATGGGGCTTTGACTACTACAACATGGGGCGGGCCACCGGCAGACTTGTTGCGCGCGTGTTGGAAGGCGAGAGCCCGGAAGATATCCCGACGGTTTTCATGACCGACCCGCAGGATATCGACCTGCTCATTAACAAGGACGTGGCGGCATCTCTAGGGCTGACCTTCTCAGACGAGATCGTCTCTATGGCTGGCACGGTTGTTGAAAACGGCACTGTTTCACGCCGTTAAAGGATAGGCCCACACTCCATGATTGAAGGCATCTTTGTAGAGGGGCTGGTATATGGCATTATGGTCCTGGGGGTGTTTATCACCTTCAGGATCCTAAATTTCCCGGATCTCACCGTGGACGGCTCCTTTCCCTTGGGGGCCGCAATTATGGCAATAATGCTTACACGCGGGAGTAATCCCTGGTTAGCACTTATGCTGGCGTTGATCGGCGGTATACTGGCAGGTTTTGTTACGGCTCTTATTCATACAAAACTAAAAGTTCCGAATCTGCTTGCCGGGATACTTACCATGACTATGCTGTGGAGCATAAATATACGAGTGCTCGGCAATCGAGCCAACTTAACCCTGGTGAGGCGTTCGACCATTCTCTCAGACGTTGTACAGCAGCTGTCACCCTATATGAATAGTCAAGTTGCTACATTGGTGTTTTTTCTCGTTGTGGCTTTGGTTGTGAAAATCTTATTAGATGTATTTTTCCACACCGACTTAGGACTCACACTGGGGGCAATGGGAAACAACGAGCAAATGGTAATCAACCAAGGGGTTAATCCTGAGTACATGAAACTGATTGGTGTTGGTCTCTCCA
>CAZQIK010000043.1:0-8393 GCA_964593085.1 uncultured Spirochaeta sp. | reverse complement strand
CGACCACCGAGATCTACACTCTTTCCCTACACGACGCTCTTCCGATCTCCCCAAAACCGCCCCTTGTTGGTCCACTTTGAAAAACAAGCATCAGGCCAGCGCTGAGTAGCAATGCGGTTAACGATACGCCGGTACCGTGGATATGTAAGAGCTCACGAAACCTACGCATAGTTAAACCGCCTTAGAGTCGGTTATATAAGCTATGCCGTGCGCTGGCGTTTTTACTGCGTTCACGTTCAAAATACATCCCTGCACCCAAGGCAACACAGTTCAATGGATCTTCAGCTTTAAAGCATGGAACACCGGTCTCGTTTGCAATTAGAGTATCAAGACCTTTGAGTAAGGAACCGCCGCCAGTCATAACGATGCCACGTTCGACGATATCTGCCGCCAACTCCGGAGGAGTTTGCCCCAAAGTTCGTTTAATCTCTTCAATAATTGCCGTGATGGGCTCCTGAAGTGCTTCGCGAACCTCAACACTGTCAATTTCAAGACGTCGAGGTAGGCCTGTAATAGCGTCCGTACCCTTGATTTCCATCTTCTCAATTTTCTTATCAGGCGAGGCGTTGCCAATTTTCTTCTTCAGTTCTTCAGCCGTTCCCTCACCAATGATAAGGTTATGAACTGTTCGCACGTGCTTAATGATAGCTTCATCAAACTCATCACCACCAAGGCGAATCGCATTGGTGACAACCATTCCTCCTAAAGAGATGACCGAGATCTCGCTTGTGCCACCGCCTATGTCACAGACCATGTGGCCTGCAGGTTCATATATGGGAATGTTCGCACCAATTGCTGCCGCAAGGGATTCTTCGATAACCTTAACCTCACGCGCTCCTGCTTTGTAGGCACTCTCCTCGACAGCACGGCGCTCGACCTCGGTGATGCAGGAAGGAACTCCAACAACCATTCGCGGTTTGATCAGCCATCGTCGTTGCAATACTTTGCCGATGAAATAGCGAATCATTTTCTCGGTTGTCTCAAGATCAGCAATAACACCGTCTCGCAAAGGCCGAATTGCGATGATGTCACCGGGCGTTTTCCACAGCATACGCTTAGCTTCTTCGCCAACAGCTACTACCTTCTTTGTCCCTCGCTCTACGGCGACTACCGATGGCTCACTCACCATTATGCCTTTACCTCTTATGTATATAAGAGTGTTACATGTTCCAAGATCAATTCCAATATCCGTAGAAAAAGCATCAAACAGTTTAGCCAGCCCCATGGACCCTCCGCTTTTAGTTGTTCTGTAAACTCTGAAGAGCATCTACGTGGCGTGGTTCAATACGAACCGCCTCGCGCCACTCGTAGCGAGCACGCTCCCTATCACCACGTGCACTGTATATCTCACCAAGAATAAAATGTGCATCTGCAGCCTGCGGATTATCCCGCAGAACAAGACGCATCTGCTCCTCGGCTGCGTCATAGTCGCCGTTCATTTTTAGCAATTCACCCAGACGAATCTGTGACTGCTGCTTCAGGTACTCGTCGGAAGTAATTCGAACCGCTTCGCGGAAGCTATGTTGCGCTTCCTCGTCATGTCCTATCTGCATCCTTGTAGTTCCGAGGGTGTAATACAAAAGGTCTTCTGGATTCAGCTCCACCGCACGTTCAAGATGATAAACACTCTCTTCATACTCTTTCCGCCTTGCATGCGCAAGCGCTAAATACTCATGTGTATCCATAGATATGTATCCATCATCAAGACTGGCAGAGAGGTACTCAATGGCAAGATCGTCGTAGTAAACTCCCTTATGGAAATAGGACTTTCCAAGTATATAGTTCAACTCACTTTGCATTTCTGATCTGCCGTGCAGTTTTGCTTTGCGCAACCGAATTACCGCTTCCGTCATGTAATCAAGCTGGGTCTCGGTATCAATCTGATCAATCCCAAGGTAGAAATACGCAAAGCCCGAGAGAATCAATGATTCATAGTCAAGCGTGTGCTCTTCAAGCCGGAGATCAGCACTCTCAATGAGTTCACCATACTCTTGCGCTTCCCAGAGCCGAGCCAACTCGTCATTACTGCCTAACCGCACCACAGGTAACGAACTTAGACGTCCACTGAGAAAGAGGATTGAGGCTAGGACGCCAATGAGGAGAACTGCAACTGCTAAGAACGCTGTAATAGGCGCAATACCGTTTGGGGCCTTTATCGCGCCCCTGGAAATGCGAAATCGGCCTTCGGGGTCTCTCATGCTGAATCCACCGCCATTTAATTACAGTTTCGGTAAAAAGTCAATCGAATCGAAGTTTGCTTAGCGACAGAAGGACGCCAAAGCAGACGGATTTTCGGGTGGTTTGGAGCGAAGCAGGCCTGTAAGCCGGGTTCTGTACGGCCGTTCGGGTCGTAACCCAAACCAGCCGAAAACGTCATCTCTCTACGTCGGCCGTCTCCGGCCGACTCTAGCGACCTACCCGCGGGCAACTGAGCGAGCAACTCACCCACTGCTTGGCCTTGCTCCCGACGAGGTTTGCCTCAGCACGATGAGTTGCCTCATCGCCGGTGAGCTCTTACCTCACCATTTCACCCTTACCCCCAACTTCCGGAGAGATTGAGGGCGGTATCGTTTCTGCGGCACTATCTATCCCGTATACGGGTCCGGGGGTTACCCGGCGTCGTGCTCTACGGAGCCCGGACTTTCCTCCCGCTACGACTCACTTACGTAAGCATAGCCGGCGACGTTCCAGCCTGCCTCGCTCCCAGCCGCCCACTTGTAACCCAACAACTCGAACATGGACGTTCTTTTAATCCTCTTCGTCTTCCTCTTCTTCTTCGTCATCGTCTCCGTCGAAGTCTTCATCGTCCTCGTCGTAATCGTCCTCGTCCTCGTCTTCGTCCTCTTCAAGCTCCTCGTCTTCGTCGTCCATGTCGTCATCATCGGAACTTGTTAAATCAAGAGGCTCCTCATCGAGCACATCGGTTTCGTCAAAACTGTCTTCATCGTCTTCAACCACCACTTTTCCAGCCGTGTCATCGTCTTCGTCCATTTCAGCGAATTCACCCATGAGATCGACTAAACCTTCAGAATCATTACTTTGATACAAGGCTTCGTCCTCGCCAAGATAAAAAACGATTTTACTACAGTAGGGACAGAACTTGATTTCTTCACCACGACGAACATCGTTAACGAACTGATTAGATAGAATCATTTGGCAGCCGGTGCAGACACCTTTCCGAAGCGAGACTATTCCTTCGCCTTCTTTACTTCGAATGATCCTCTCAAACTTGAAAAGCAGCTCATCTTCTAAACCAGGGGTTAGTTCTTGTTCTTCCGTCTCCAACTCAGCAAGCTGTATCTTACGGCTCTCAATCTCTTGCTTAATTTTTTCTTGTTCTTCAGTGAGTTCTTGCTCTTGGCTTTGTATCATTTGCTCTTCGCGTTCTAGCTCAGCACTCGTCTCTGAGAGAACTTTTTCTTCGCGTTGCACGTCCTTGCGTAGGCTTTGCTCTCGCTCAGATGCCTCACGAATCTCTTTGTCGAGCGCCTCATACTCACGTTGGGTCTTGATCTGATCCATCTGTAGTTCATGTTTTTCTCGATCACGCTCAGCCTCTTCCATTTCCAGACGAAGGTCACGAATTCGATTCTTAACTTCCTCATAATGCGCATTCTTTTCTATGTAACTACGTTTAAGCCGACTCACAAGCTCGATTTTCGTAGATAGTGCTTCCGGAAGATCTTCGATCTCCGATTCGATGCGAAACTTCTCAGATAAAATACTTTGCAGTGAGCGTAGTCGCTCGATAACATCCTGTACAACCACCCTGATTTTCTCCTCTATTAGCCTATTGGTCTAGATAATCTTTCAGGCGTCGGCTACGTTTCGGGTGTCTAAGCCGACGTAGGGCCTTTGCCTCAATCTGTCGAATGCGCTCCCGTGTAACGTTAAAGTATAGGCCTACCTCTTCAAGCGTTAGCGAGTACCCATCCTCAAGTCCGAAGCGCATCTTCAGGACTTCCTGTTCCCGTGCGGGCAAAGACCCAAGCACGCCGCGCAGCTGTTCCTGCAACAGTGTGAACGCGGTCTGATGTGCCGGATTCTCTACATCTTTGTCTTCAATAAAATCTCCTAATGATGAATCTTCTTCTTCACCAATAGGGGTTTCCAGTGAGATCGGCTCACGCGCAACGTTCTTTACCGATTTCACACGGCTTACAGTCCAGCCCAGCCGCTCTCCAATTTCTTCGTCTGTCGGCTCACGCCCCAACATTTGCATAAGCTGACGCGATTCGCGAACCACTTTATTGATTTGCTCAATCATATGCACCGGTACTCGGATCGTGCGAGCCTGGTCGGAAATTGAACGAGTAATTGCCTGACGAATCCACCACGTAGCATAGGTTGAGAACTTATAGCCCTTCCTGTACTCGAACTTTTCAACAGCTTTTATAAGTCCAATATTGCCTTCCTGTACTAAATCGAAAAAGTGTAATCCGCGGTTGGTATACTTCTTAGCAATGCTGACTACAAGACGCAAATTTGCCTGAATTAGGCGATCCTTGGCGTCCTGCATCATCGTCTTACCGCGTATAATCTCTTCCGACATCGACTGTATTTCGTCAATACTATTTTCAAAGTCGACTTCAAGACCTTTGAGTTTCTTTTCTGTAATCTGAATCTGCCGAATTTTTTCCTTAATTTGATCCGAGGTCAGCCCCAGCTCTTCCTCGATTCGCAGCCGTTCGGCAGTCATTGCAAGTCCGCGACCCAAGCCACGAAGTTCACGCATGTTTGAGACACGTAGTCGCTTTTCAATCCGTTCCTGCTCAATTCGGTACTTCTCTATTTTGCGAGCAGCATTTATGAACTTCTCGCTAAACTGAAGGATTTCCTCTTGCTGGATATCGATATTTTGAATGCGAGCCATAAGCGCTTTTCGCCGCTTCTGGAGTTGAGGGTCCGACAGCACGTCTTCACCCTTTGCAACAATCTGATTTTTGACCTCAAAATAACCTTTTAAATCGGCGACTACCTCCCGTAAGGAGTCACGATAACACTGGGATAGACGACGTCGCTCAGCAAGGAACTCCGATATTTCTTTTTTCGACATGTTCATTTCTCGCGGGTCTCGCTTAGAAAACGCGCGCTGAGCCAAGCCGAAAAGTTCGGGAATAATCATACCAGAGCTGCGAATAACATCTTTTATGATATTCTCACCCTGCTCCATTGACTTGGAGAGCTCTACTTCCTGATCCGCCGTGAGCAAATGCTCCTTGCCAATCTCACGCAGGTAAAGCCGAATTGGATCATCTACAACATTGTCTTTGTCTGAAACAACAACCTTCTTCTTCTTGGTCGGTTTTTCGGGTACGGTCTCCACAATTTCTTCATCGACCACTCCGACCTCCTCCAAGTGCACATTGTGTTTAGCTAGTATACTGATAACTTCCTCTATTTTTTCTGAGTTAACGACTGAGTCCGGCAAGAAATCGTTTACCTCGTCATAGCTGATGCCATTTTTAGTTTTTGCGTATGCTATAAGCTTAACGATAGCCGGATCATTTTGCAAATCGCTCATCCAATGATGTCCTTCACATGGGCCAATTCTCGATCAATATCAATTTTTTTCTGGAGCAGTTCTTGTTCACGCTCGCGCCGGTCGGGTTCTCGGCTCCGTTGTAGCCTTCGCAACTCAACATCTATATGGTGTTGCTTTTCTCTGAATGCCCGTTCTCGTATACTCCTTGCACCTTCGGCAATGAGTAAATGTCCCTCGCCCGCGAACTCATCTGAGGCAAGTTTCCGCACCAGCATGCGTCGGAGATCTTCGTCCGTGATGCGCTCAAGCAGTCGCTCTACCGATTGTTCCTCATTACGATATGCTTCCTCAAGTGCGATGTAGAGAGCCTTCGCACGAGTATCTTTAAGATCGTGCAGGTTAACTACGCGTCGCAAGAAACTGAACTCATCTCGATGAGCAGCTGCAGCCAAGAGCACGTAAAGATCGAGAGAAATCTGATCCGCACCTGAACCAATGTCTGTAGTTTTGGGGCTGGGTTGAGCGTCGGACTTTTTCCTCCCCTGCTGAAAATCCTTACGTACCGCCTGCGGGTCTACTCCAAGTGCGTCACCTAATGTATCAAAAAAAGTCTCGCGGCGCACTTCTGAACGTATCTTTTCAATATAGGGGAATACTTTGTTTAGGGCAACATCCCTTCCCCCTGCCTCTTGTATATCTACGCCTGTAACGGCATATTCCACCAGAAAATTCATTATATGTGGGGCCGCTGTAAGCAGGCTCTGCAGAGCATCGGCCCCTTGCTGCAGAGCAATATCCGCGGGGTCTTTTCCATCTGGTAGCCTCACTGCACGGCAGTCAAGTCCAATGTCTTCACATACCGTTGCAGCCTTAACGGCCGCCTCAGTACCTGCTATGTCACCATCGAAAAAGATGATGGCTTCATCTGCGACTCGTGCAAGAGTCTTTGCTTGATCAAGTCCGAACGCAGTACCCAGAGGCGCCACGGCAGTTATAAATCCAGCCTGGTGTAGCGCCAGTACATCCAGGTATCCCTCTACAAGTATAAATCGTCGCTGCTGGCGTATCTCGGCATATGCTTTGTCGAGCCCGTACAGTAGTTCCCGCTTATGAAACACCTCCGACTCAGGCGAATTCAAGTATTTTGGCTCACTACCGTCGAGTGTTCGGGCCCCAAAACCCACCGTTTCGCCTACCTTGTTGCGAATAGGGAAAACCACACGATTTCGATAAACCGCAAAACGCGGGTTCTTGCGAGAAAACAGGCCTGTTGCTGAAAGAAACTGCTCTGTATATCCCTTGCGTGTCAAGAACTGAAACAGCCAAGCACCGTCAGTGGGTGCATATCCAAGAGCGAAATCCTGTATTGTACGTGGAGACACCCCGCGGTCTTCGAGGTAGCGACGTGCTGCTTGACCTTCATCACGTTCAGTCAGCAGGAAATGGAAGCTGCCAGCAACTCGCCCAAGTAAATCCTTGGTTGAACGCAGAAGGCGTTGCGCCTCGTCTTGCTCCGGGGACTGGTGTTCAAACTCAATTCCGGCCTTCTCCGCCAAGTGCCGCGCCGCCTCCGGAAAGCTGAGGCCTTCCATCTCCATGACAAAAGTGAAAACACTTCCTCCTTTCTGGCACCCAAAGCAGTAAAAGCTACCCCGCTCGGGATTAATAGTAAATGAAGGTGTTTTTTCATGATGGAATGGGCAACAAGCCCAGTAACGGCCGCCTTTGCGTGTGAGCTGTACGTACTCACCAATCACGGTGAGAATGTCCGTGCGAGCACTAATCTGTTCAACCAGATGGTCAGGTATTCTCACGCAATCCTCAACTCAAAATCCAATGGCTTGCCGTTCCGTTCTGCTCCGGGTTCTTGCAACACTATCAACCAATACGCGACGCCCGTTCCACATCACAATACCACGTCCTTATCGTATGAGAATAAACTCTACCCTCCGGTTCTTCCACCGCTCATCCAAATCGCTGTGCGGCACTATGGGTTCGGTACCCCCTCGTCCAACAGCAGTTATTCGCCGCGATGCTATTCCTCTTTGCACCATCGCTTCCTTGACAGACTCGGCCCGAGCCAAGGATAGCGGTTGTAACTCCTCGCGTTCTTCGCGTTCTGTTCCACTAATGTTCACCGCGTGCCCCTCAATCTGAATGCTATACATACTATATCGAGTAAAGATCTCGGCTAAGCGATTCATTATAGCCAAATTACGAGCCCCTCGCTCGTCTACAGGTTCAATGATGAGCTCAGGACTGTTAGGGGCAAAAGTGATATTGGCGATTTGCACCCTAAGTCGATCTCCGTCACGAATCACAAGAATATCGATCGGAATCTCGCCCTCAACAACGGTAGTCTTGCCCAGGACATCGGTTACGGTAAGTACATACGGATAATCCTCTGCCGAAATAACCAACTGACCTGTTTCAGAACGGCCGTCCCAGGTAATGGTCTCCGAAGGACGCCCACTGCCGCTAAACTCGCGGAAAAATCGATCATTACGGTCTAAAATTTCGAAGCTCCAAAAAGCAATGTCGCTTCTATTCTCTATTTCAATTGAGATAAAAAGTTCGTCGTCAACGCCGTCATCATCGGGTGAGAACGGAAGCGGACCCAACTCAACGCCGACACGAGGTGGCGAGATATCTAAAAGGAACGTATCGCTCACCGTACTCGGTCGGTTCCCTTTTTCATAATCCACGGAAACACGTGCCGAGTATTCTCCTTCGAGGATATCACCCTCGGCCCCACGACCATTCCATTGCCATTCATTAACGGGACTAAGCATATCTCCAGCTCGACGAAGTACAACTTGCCCGGACTCATGCACCAGTTCCATCTCCCAGGACTCTATATTTTCCGGCAGGCCAACGTAGGAGGTAATGGTTATTGAATCCCGGAATC
>CAZQIK010000042.1:0-8403 GCA_964593085.1 uncultured Spirochaeta sp. | reverse complement strand
GGCAAGAAATAACTCTTCACGCGTCTCTCCCCGGTAACTCTCCGGCGGCAATAGACCACTGCGCTGAGTCACTGTAACCTCGCTAAGCCCGGTAGTTGGTCGAACGAAATCACGTGGCTCTAGACCCTCATGGGCAGCTTTCATGAAGCGCCCCCACAGAGGACCAGCCGTAACGGCACCTGTTTGGTTAGTACCGAGAGAGTTCCCCCCGCCACGGTCAAACCCCAACCATACTGCAGTGGTTAAGTACGGGGTGTATCCAACTGTCCAGGCGTCTGACCAGTTTTGGGTAGTGCCGGTTTTGCCTGCAGTAGGCATAGTGAAACCACCTGCTTGAGCTTCGGCAAAGCGCAGGGTTCCGTCCGTTACCGACGATGTAAGAATATTCGTCATAATGTAGGCGGTCTGCGGAGAGATAATTTGGTCTTGCTCTCGTTGCCGTCTTTGTTCCAGTCGAACCGTCCGTTCGTGCTCCAAAATAATGCGACCGTTGCGGTCTTCAATATATCGAATAGCGATAGGTCGAACTGCACGCCCGCCGTTTGCAATGGTGGCGAACGCACGTGCCATTTCTATTGGTGCCACCGACACGATTCCCAGTCCTACGGGATAGCGGCGAACAAGATTGCGTTGCGCCATGGAGGACTCGGGAATACCAAGAAGTCGAGCCGCAATATTAAGGGCATCGTTGAAACCAACACGCTGGAGAACCCGGAGTGAAGGAACGTTCATAGAGTTGGCCAATGCGTCTCGTACCAGTACCGGACCGTGCCACTCTCCGCGGTAGTTGAGAGGCGTATACGATGTTCCATCCTCGTTCCAAAAAACTGTGGGCGAGTCATAAATCATAGTTGCTGGCGTCACACTGCGCTTGTCTAGTGC
Organism: uncultured Spirochaeta sp.; assembly: GCA_964593085.1. Lineage (GTDB taxonomy): Bacteria > Spirochaetota > Spirochaetia > DSM-27196 > SLAA01 > SLAA01. The sequence continues at coordinate 7,521 of CAZQIK010000042.1, read as the reverse complement.
AGCAGAGTAGTAGAGCGGCTTAAACGATGAGCCAGGCATAACCCGCGCATCTACGGCACGGTTAAACTGGCTCTGGGTCTCAAAACCGCTGCCTCCAACCATGGCCGTCAGGTGTCCCGTCTCGTTCTCTATCGCAACCAAGGCCCCCTGAACGGTGGTACGTCCAGCATCACGTTCTTGTCGAACATAAGCCTCACGCGTCATGTTTCGGGCTTCATCTCGTTCATCTACGCCAAACATGAGGGCAACGACATCGAACAAGGGGTTGATTTGGGTTTGATAGTACTCCCGCGCTCGTCTTGTCTGCAGGGAGTCGCCAACATGAATAGCGTCGATGTCAAAGGCAAGCGACAGCATATCTACCATAGGGATGAGTTCGTCACCATATGAGGTACGTGTCCGGGTATTGCTGCGGTAACGGATATTTGCGTCTTCAATACCCTGTTGCATGATTTCTTGGGCTGCACGTTGATGATCAAGGTCTAAGGTTGTGTGTACTACAAGGCCTTCCCGGTTAATGTCGATACTTCCGAGCAACAGCTCATTCTCTAGCCGGTAGCGAACATACTCGCTGAAGTACGGGGCTTGATCTTCACGGTCAAAAAAGGCAGTTGAGGTGCTGGCACGGGTGAAGTCGTAGTTCGCCCAATAATTGTCATAGGAACGGTCAACTGTTTCTGGATCTGAAAAACCCAGCTCAACCATTCGATCTAGAATAACGCGCTGCATGCGGCGCGCCTCATTTGGACGGCGAATAGGTGAGTACAGCGCGGGGCTCGCAAGTTGAATGACCAGCATCACTGACTCAGCAACCGATAGTTCAACAGCCGAGTGTCCAAAATAGTACTGAGAGGCTGCCTCAATACCGTAGGCTCCATGACCAAAATACATGGTATTCAGGTAACGCTCTAGAATCTCGTATTTGCTGAGCGAGCGCTCAAGCTGAAGTGCCCACCATAACTCGCGGAGCTTTCTCACAAGTGAGAACTCTTGACGATCGGCGTAGAGGTGTCCGGCAAGCTGCTGTGTCAGTGTACTCCCGCCCGATACGTAGCGACCAAGAAGAATATTCCATGCTGCACGAGCAGTACCCTGAATACTGAAACCACGATGCTCGAAAAAGCCCTGATCCTCTCGAGTAATGAGAGCGAAAACGAGGTGTCGCGGCATGTCTTCTATAGCAATGAGCGCGCGATTCTCTTCTGAGAAAAACTCGGTGATGAGGCGTCCATTGCGGTCCAGAACCTGCGTCGGTAAAGCATTTTCGTTAGGCGTGCTCCGGGTGACCGATGCGGAGTTTTCTATTGAAGCAAGAGCAAGACCGGTTATGACGCCGACAAGTATCGCTGAAAGCACCGCAAAGCCTATGACAAGCCCGAGCGCGAAGCGCTTCTTCCCGGTATCTACCATAAAAGGAGGTTACGAAGTGCTACGCATTTTGTCAATATAGGTAACAAAGTTGGGCCTGCCCATTAAGCCTCAAATAATTTTCAAAAAAAAAGACCGGTTCGGGGAGAACCGGCCAAATGTCGACCACAATAGATATAGTAAACTGGGAGGGGAACTACACCCACATGCCCGACTTTTTCATTATCGTCTGAAGTTTCCCACAGTTTAGTCTTCGTTTATCAGTATATCAAGACTTAGTGAAACTTTATACTCGCGGCTGGGCTCTACGCGAATTCTTCGGGTCACCGTATGCTCTCCAATACGAAAGAGTAAGGTGTGTTCGCCTGGAAGTAAATCTACGACGTCGTTCAAGCCGGTAACGTCACGCCCGTTAATGAAGACCTCGGCACCTTCGGGTGCGCTTAAAAATAGTTTTGCTAGCGCAGGTTCAAGGCGTATCGAGGCGGTGGTAACACTCCCTCGCTCAATTCCGACCGTGAAAGACTGGTCTTTCCACATCTCGCCATGGAATGATACACGGTGAAGACCTGGTTTGCGGAGTGCCGGTAGCTCCGAAAGTACGAGCTGTTCGTCGTCCAGATGTACCTCGGTAGCGCTTAGGCGTTCGTCGTCATACTCAATATCGTTGCCACTCACATCTTGAAAGCGTAACGCAAGCCCACCCTGGTTACGCGTAACTGGGCGGATAGTGAAGGACACCCGAGCTGCTGCTGCGCGGCGACTGATTCCCTTCATGACCGGCTGGATAGAAACCGCGATAGGCATGTCGCCGAAGGAGGTGATGCTTTGGGCCACTTCAAGTGTAGCGGAGCTGCGAAATTCGTGCTCGATACTGGTTGGTAGCGCGGTAAAGAATCGCGAGCCGCTGGGAAAGGGCTGGAGAATAACTCTATCCCCCTCTATCCGGCGGGCTTGCTGGCCAGTTTCGGATTCGGAGATGCTACGTAGTACCACCAGCGCTAAACTTCCGGGGAACTCGCGTGCTTCGGCGGGTACATTCACCTCAATTTCTATGCCGTTCAAAAAACGAGGGTCCCCTGAAGGCTGTATAAGTGCAATTTCTTCAAGGCCCAGCTCAATAGTTACCGGCTCTGCCTCCGAAAGATCTACGTCTAAGCGGTGCTCAACCGGACCCTGAATTACGTCGGCGCCACCATGCAGAGGGAAGAACGTCGCAGACAGAAACACCACGAGGCATGAAGTGAGTTGTAGCATCTGGCGATAACGTCTGTAATCCATTCTCTACCTACCGGTTTTCGGAAGCAACTGCATTGGGTCGCGTGCGACTCCGTTCATTCTGATCTCAAAGTGAAGATGAACTCCAGTCGAGAGCCCGGAGTTGCCGACCTTTCCAATCACCGCGCCTGATCGTACCTGCTCGTCTAAATCTACCACGATACTGCCAAGATGCCCATAGAGAGACTCGTATCCGGTCCCATGATCGAGTAAAATATACCGGCCGTATATCGTGTCGTAGCCTGTCTCGGTAACGCGGCCGGAACGGGTCGCATGAACGTTTGCTCCCATAGGTGCTACCAAGTCTACACCATTGTGAAAGCTCCTGGCACCAGTAAACGGACTGCGCCGGAAGCCATACGGGGAAGATACACGAAACTCAAGCAGCGGGCTACGAAAGAGGGCGCGCAGAAAAGCCAATCGTTCTTCAGAGCTGAAGTCTTCGCCCGGTTGGAAACGGAAAGAAACCGGAGAGCCTGCTACATTTACCTGAACCGGAATTGCGTTTTGACTCGGTCGCTGCGCCACCATCGACTCCAGATCCGACTCGGGTGTGGCCGGTACAAAAAGGCCGGGCATGCTGGGAACTAACAGATGGTTACGTGTGTGTGGAATTTCGGGTGAGTCCAGCCGGTTGAGTGAGGCAATAGCGGAGTAGGGAAGCGAAAATCGTGCTGCAATGCTCAAGAGGGTGTCCGTCTCCCGTGGTTTTACCTGGTAGACCATTAAAGGCGGTTGCTGTTGGTTTCGAGCTGCCGCTTGGTAGTACTGATTGACACCTTCTTGATGTTGCCTGAATACAGGATCGGTGTTGTTGAGTTTTCGTATTTCCGGATACTGACCGTAGGCTCCATCGGTAACGAAAAAGAACACAAGTAAGAGAAACGCCATAGCCGTTGCCGTGTAGTAGTGCCCCCGGCGGGTTTCTACCATCAACGCTCGCTATCCTTTGTGCTCGCCCCACGCCTGAATGCGACTGCAGGAAGCCCCTGCCTCTTGGACGGAGTTATTCCGGTTGCCAGTATGCCTGCTGCGCATGCCGCCAGTAACGCCGGAATTAATGCTGAAACACCAGCACCAAACATTAAACTTGCACCAAAATACACCGAAACGAGAGCTGCACATGAAGCTGTAACGAGTCGCAGGCCGGTGCGTTTTCGGCGCTGGTGATACGCCATGGTGCGCTGTTCTCGTGCACGACGCTGCAAGCCCCGTACTCCCAACATAAAAAGAGCTCCAAGAATGAGAAGCGGGACAATGATGCTGTAGAGAGTGGCGAAATGGGTTGATACATACCACAGGGGTAACACAATCAACGCGCCGGTTGCTATGAACAGAATTATCGCAACCAATGCCAAACCAATACTCCGCACGAGTCGCAGGTATGCTGTGGCTGCCCGTTTTATAACATCACCCGTGGTTGTAATATTACTCATGGTTGGCCTCCAGCACGTATTCGAGCGCGTTCGGCCTCGTACTGCGTAGCCTGGCTTTCTCTGCCAAGGCTCCGGCTGTTCTTAGCAAGGGCATTCAGGATTCGTGCTGCCTGTCGATGTCGTCCTAATGCGGCCTCTACCGATAATGCTCGTTCATAATAGGAGTTTCCAGTCTCCAACTCGCCAGCACGGCTATGAATACGTCCTAACGCGGTAAGATCCACCGCAATGCCGCGGGAGTTCTCCACACTTTTGTCCAGTTCTAGTGCACGCTCGGCAGCGCGTATGGCCTCTGCAAAGCGGTTCTGTCGTGAATAAAGCGACGCCAGCATGTAATTATTGGAAGCCTCTTCGGCAAACTTGCGCTCTTCGGTATTTATTTTCAGAGCTCGTCTGATGTAGGACTCAGCAGCTTCGTAGTCTCCGCGCCGTGAAGCAAGAGCGCCAAGGTTGTGATACACAACCGCTGCATTGGGTGTTGTTGCGTTTTGTGGCAGCATGTTCTCGGCTGCCAGTAAGCTGGCTTCTGCATCGTTGTGGCGCTCGAGCGTTAAATACAACTCCCCGAGATTGGAGTTGCTCTGCAGCTGTCCGCCAGCGTACTCGATCTCAGTAGCGAGAGTGTAGGCGCGTAAGAAACTTTGCTCGGCGGCGTCATGGTCTCCCTGGGCGGCGTACACCTGGCCCAGTGAGTTGTGCGCGCGGACAACCCCTTCCTGATGATCAACCGAGGCGTTCTGTCGCAACGCAAGCCGAAAAAAGCGAGTTGCTTGTTCATATTCGGCGCGTTTGAAATACGAATTGCCAAACTCAAGATTACGGGCTGCCTGGTTGCGTACCGTGAAGACACTCTCAGGTTGGTCTGGAGAAGAAGAACACGCACCAAAGGTGATCAGAATGAGCAACAGCACAGCGGCAGGCGCAAACGAAGTACGCATTAAAACTCCTCGTCGCGGAAACCTTGAAAAGTGGTCGGTTGCTCAATTTGTTCGGGAATGCCCCCGCGGATAAGCGGATTGTTTCGAACTCCGGTTAGGACCTCTTGACCGGTATCAATTGCCTGACGACTTTCTTCTAGAATACCGGAAATTTGGGGTGTGGTGGAAACTAGATACTCCGTCATCTCCTCTATATCTCGCAGAGAGGCCTGAACTGAGGCAAGAATCGTTTCAATTTCCCGGTACAATTCTTCATCATCGTTGAGAATTCGCGCAATGCTACCCTCGGCACCAAGTAGCCGGGGAACCAGCCCAGTGGGATCGCGCATTTCTGCAGTTGTTGTTTCAATATTTGCAGCAATCTTGCCAATATCCGCAACAGCAATTTCCAGCTCGACCAGTACAGCGTTCACCGCTGCAACGGTCTCGGCAGCTGGCCCTTGCGAACTACCTTCCAGCACCGCGTTGACCTCTGCAAGCAGTTGTTCAGCCTCCTGCGTTACGGCATCGACATTGCGCAGAATTGGGTCAAGCAAGGAAAGCAGTTCCGCAATCTGATCACCTTCCTCTGGTAACGCCACCAAGTCCTGGTCCACCAGACTCCGGCCAAGTCCGGAGTTTATGGATGGGATCAGCGTTCCTTCCGGAGGCGGATCGGTACTTCGGCGACCCTGGTGTAACACCAGACCACCCCCTAGACCCAGTGGGTTCGAAACCAGCTGCATCACCGAGTTTTGGGTCACCTTGTCTATGTAGGTATCAAAAATATTGAAGCGCACCGCAACCACATTGTGCTGGGTGAGCTCGATGTCGGTCACGGTTCCAATTTGAAAGCCGCGAAAGGTAATACCCATTCCCTGGGAGATACCGCTTGCGGTCTGAAACTCGCTGAAATACTCGTAGTTGCGCGCAAACCAGCGCTGGTTGCCGCCGATCATGAATACAATCATGAGTAGCAGGCCGAAACCTAGAATAATGAATAACCCAACAATCTGACGTGCAAAACGGATTTTAAATTTCATAGCAACAGTCCTTGTGTAGGTATCAAAACAAGCCTCCGTTGGGCTCTAAGAGATCCAGAATATCTCCATCGTAGGTTGCCGCCTCGTCCAGAACATCGGCCAGAATTTCTCGCACCTCCGGATCTTCAGACCGGGCAACCTCGGATAACGTTCCGAACACACGCAACTCACCAGCTTTCATAACCAAAATGTAATCGGCAAGCTGGGAGGTGAGGTCCGAGTCATGGGTTACTCCGATCATACTGCAGCCTGCAGACTTTTTTTCGCGAAGTATATTGAGCATCCGTTCCACGCCGAGGCGATCTACAAAAGTTGTCGGTTCGTCTAAGAATAGCAGGTTTGGATTTAAGATCATGGCGCGGCAGAACGATATCAGTTTTCGCTCTCCTCCAGAAAGGGTTGCGGGTCTCAAGGGTAAGACAGAGGTTAGTTCGAAGCGTTTTGCCCAGTCGTAGATGTGCCGTCGCACAACACCTTCGGTGCGTTCGGGGTAATGAAACTCAATTGGCAATGCCAGGTTGTCATACAGTGACATATTTTGCCATAGACCGGCATCTTGGAACACAAATCCGGTGCTTTTTCGCATCTCGCTCAACGCACGCGGACGACCACGCAGGGCATCGACCCCGGCGATTTCGACCTCTCCACGATCGGGCGGTAGTAAGCCCGCAGCAACCTTGAGAAGAGTGCTCTTGCCGCACCCTGAGGGTCCCATAATGAGCGTCGTCTTTCCAAGCGGGAACTCTACTGAGACATCTTTGAGCGCTTCAAAGTCTTGGAACCACACCGAGATATTACTGAGTCGTACGCATGGTTGTGTCCCGGTTGTTGCTGTATTGGTTGAACTCATACCATCCATTTAGAGGTAGTATACCAAAGTTAAGATGCCGTTTGCCACAATCAGCAGCGTAAAACCTACGCCAATTGAGCGAATGGCATTCTGCGGAATTTCGGTGGTCGAACGCTCCACGCGGAAGCCGTAGAATGTAGATACGGTGGCAATGAGTGCGCCAAAGATCATGCTCTTTAGCATAGTTGAGGCGACATCCGCCCCCGATATCGCTTCAAATAATCCTGCTGCATACTGACTGAAGGGCAGCGGCTGAAAAAGTTGTGCAATAAAGAACGAGCCCAACAGACCAAAAACATTGAAGTACACATTCAGCAGCATCATGGAAAGCGTGACACCGAGAAATCTAGGTACCACCAAATAGGCTATAGGATTAATGCCGGTTGCAATGAAGGCCTCAATTTCCCGGTTAATGACCATGTTGCCGATCTCGGTAGTAATTGCGGTACCTGAGCGGGCAAACACAATAAAGGCGGCCAAGATCGGGCCAAGTTCGCGGGTAATAACAATGACCAAGATGGTATAAATGAACTGTCCCTGGCCGAACTGTGGGAGCAAGGATAAACCCTGAATTACAATAAAGGCGGCCAAGATCGGGCCAAGTTCGCGGGTAATAACAATGACCAAGA
>CAZQIK010000041.1:0-8441 GCA_964593085.1 uncultured Spirochaeta sp. | reverse complement strand
GCACAGCACGCGCATGCTGCAGAAGTGCTTGGACAAGTGCCGACTCGGGAGTGTATACTACCGCATACCAGTAAACGGAGTACCAAACATGAGCAAATCCACCATCCATGAACTTATAGACAGGCTCAAGAAACTCTCATTTGAGGATATGTACAACAACGACTTTTTGCTGACTTGGCAAAAGAGCAAGGACGAACTCAATGCAGTCTTGACCGTGGCTGAAATACTACGACAGATGCGCTCGGCCAATATCTCACCACGAGTCTTTGACTCCGGTTTGGCCGTTTCATTGTTCCGTGACAACTCAACCCGTACCCGTTTCAGCTACGCAAGCGCCGCCAATCTTCTTGGGCTCGCAGTACAGGACCTTGATGAAACTAAGTCGCAGATTGCGCATGGTGAAACCGTACGCGAAACTGCAGTCATGATCTCGTTTCTCTCAGAGGTCATCGGCATTCGTGACGATATGTACCTTGGGGCAGGCCATGAGTACATGGTTGAGGTTGGGCAGGCACTAACAGATGCACATAATGAAGGCCTGCTTAAACGTCGGCCAAGTATTGTAAATCTCCAGTGCGACCGCGATCACCCGACGCAGGCAATGGCAGATCTCCAGCATCTCATCAACGAGTACGGTGGAGTTAAAAAACTCAAGGGTAAAAAAATTGCTATGACCTGGGCCTACTCTCCGTCCTATGGTAAGCCCCTCTCGGTGCCGCAGGGCATTATCGGGCTGTTCACTCGCTTTGGGATGGATGTCCACCTGGCCTACCCGGAAGGGTATGGGCTTATTCCGGAAATTGAGGAACAGGCCGCAACGTCTGCAGCCAAGTCCGGTGGGAGCTTTACCAAGGGCAACTCAATGGAAGATGCATTCAAGGATGCCGACATCGTCTACCCCAAGAGTTGGGCACCCTTTGCAGTCATGCAACGGCGCACCGAGCTGCTTTCGAACAAAGACACAAAGGGCCTGACGGAACTAGAAAAAGAGTGCCTGGCCGAGAACAAAAAAAACGTTGACTGGGAATGCACCGAAGACAAAATGAAACTAACCAAAGGTGGCGATGCCCGGTACATGCACTGCCTTCCGGCTGATATTTCAGGAGTAAGTTGCACCCAAGGTGAAGTGGCCGCCTCGGTTTTTGACCGCAAGCGAGCTGGCACCTATCGTGAGGCCGGATATAAGCCGTACATTATCGCCGCCATGATGATGCTGGGTAAGGTGCAGAAGCCCCACAAGTTGTTTGAACGAATGCTCAAGCACGAAGGCCCTCGCTGCCACGGTAAGGGCTAAACCGCGCAGCGCCGCCCATGGTTTAGATCAAGAAAGACGGAGGTTCCCACGTATGAGAAAGATAAAGCTTGGTACTGTTTTAGTGTTGAGTTTCGCACTGGTAATGGTTGTTGCGCAGAACACCGCGCCCCTGGAAGCCCGATTCCTATGGATGGTAGCGGAAGTCCCTGCCATCCTCCTGTTATTCCTTACGGCAGTAGGCGGTTTTGTTGTCGGAATTTTAACGTCATTGCTGATTGGTCGAGCTCATCATAGAAAATAACCCTATTTCCCAAAAGAGGAGTGCTTACATGACAACTACCCCGGCAGCGCTAACAAAATGGTTTGTCGTTCATTTTGCAGCAGATATCGCTTTTGCGGTGCCACTTTTATTGGCTCCGGAGATTTTTCTGGGAGCGCTGGGGTGGCCAGCCGTAGACCCGTTTGCGGCTCGCCTTGTTGCGGCAGCGCTCTTTGGCATAGGTATTGAGTCGCTCATGTCGCGTAATGCCGCACCCAGAACATTCTTAACTATGTTGCGGCTCAAAATTATTTGGTCGACCGCTGCGGTTGTAGGTATGGCCCTTACCGTTGTGCAGTATCCGTCGTTCCGCATCCCCATTAGCTACGTACTGATCATCATTTTCGTAGCCTTTAATGTTCTGTGGGGATATTGGCGACGCCGCATCAAGCAGGGGCTTGAGGCTGCTGGCAGTTCCGTCTAACACACAACGTGCGCTCCGGCGTCAGCAAGGCGTCGAATCGTACTGCACGTACGACTCGACGCGCGGGTATCGTGCGCCCTGCACTCAGTCTTGATGTTGAAACACCTCTACATCAAATTCCCCCTCTTCCGTCCCGCCATAACTCCTGACTTCCACAGTATAGGTTCCGGAGTGCGCGGTAGAGAAACGCAGCCGAGAGTTAGTTCCCTCCCCTCCGTCATCATCCTCGGTTATATACGCTCCCTTCGGGTCGTACAGTGTGAAAACCGTGTCGAAAGCCGTGGAACGAACCTCAACGGTAAATGTGCTTTCTGCTTCAAAGTCCATACCGACGCTTACAGGTTCGCCACTATAGGTTTCGGTTGAGCGGAAAATTGACGCCAGGAGAGGCGGCTCCGCCAATGTGAGTGTATAGAACCCAAGCGCCTCACTTAATCCAAAACGCCGTGCCGTTAATTCGTGGACCCCGTCCGTCTGAGCCGTCATAGCCAACAGCGCATTGAGATTTCCACCTCCGTCATCGTCGCTCCAGTAGCTTCCATCCGGCCCGCTTAGTTCGAGATAGCTGTCAAAGTCGTCCGACTCCATGAGCACCTCCAACCGCTCACCGGCTTCCAGCTGCACTCGGAAGCTGTGTTCGGTATTACCAAGTTCAAAGCTATACTCCCCCGGTTTCTCCAGGAGCTTGTTCTGTTGGTATGTGCCGACCCCTACAGGTACGGCAAGCTCTTCGGCCGTCAAGCTATAGGCGCCGGTGCTACCTGAAGCGAAACTGGTAGCTCCAACAAGGATCTGTGATCGAGGTTCTCCCTGTACCCGCAGCCCGGAATCGGTGCTGTCATTATAGTCGTCGTTGTAGTCCTGCGTACCGTCTGCGTAGTAGACCGTCAAAGCAGTATCAAACTCACGACTCTGGAGTTGCAAAAGCGCTCGGCCTGATTCCGGCAGGACATATCTATACCAGTTTACATAGGTCTCAGCTCGAAAAAGCGGATCTTCCGCAGTCAATTGTCGATTCTGTGGTAGACCCTCCTGAAGGGTAGCCGCCGGTGCGATTATGTCCGCCATAAGAAGGTACTGGCCATGCCCCTCGGCGGACTCATCGTCAATCAGGAAACCCAATGGTGCCGAGATACTCACGGTGTATTGCCCGGGCTCCACAACAAAGGCGCTTATAGTGGCCGAACGTGGATTGTACTCACCTTGCAACGGCGCCCCATTCGGACTGATCAAAAGCAGTCGAGGCGAAAAACTCAAGCTCACGGCCTCAATACTGAGCAGGCCTGTGGCCGGAACTACAACGTCATAACTTGACTCTTGAAGCCCATCACCAAGGGAGGCATTGCTCCAGAGCAATCGCTCGTTCGGGTTCCCTGTGCCTCCCGCCACGACTATGAAAAACAACACCATTGTTACTCGCATCTTCATCCTGTTGGCTCCTTCTTTATCCGACCGCTGGCAATTTTTTAATCCGAACTCTGGCAGTATAATCCAAAAGTTGGCCCAAACACACCCTGCCGCAACAGAGATAAGGGCATTGACAGCGGCCCGTGCTCGCGGTACATATCCAGCAATGAGTTCTGAATCGTATGATGTCGTTGTGGTAGGTGCTGGCCCGGCTGGTCTTATGGCAGCCGGAGCTGCCGCGGCGGCCGGGGCACGCGTACTTCTGCTTGAGAAAAACCGTGGCCCCGGGCACAAACTTCTCATAAGCGGCGGCGGTCGCTGCAACTTCACTAACGCCGAAACCGACATGCATAGGCTCATTTCCCGCTACGACACGGCCGGAAAGGCATTGTTCAGCCCCTTTGCCCGTATGGGGCCAACACAGGTGCTTGAGTTTTTTGCCTCCCATGGCATGCCGTACAAGATTGAGGATAACAAACGCGCTTTTCCGTGCAGCGACAAGAGCAACTCGGTGCTCCAGGTCCTCTTGGATTACATAGACACGGGCAATGTGACGCTCCGTACTCACACAACCGTAAAAGCACTCCGAACCGACTCGGACCGAGTACAGGGGGTAGAACTCGAAAACAGCACTGTCCATGCGGAAAGTGTAGTGGTTTCCACCGGAGGCTTAGCCCGGCCGGATACGGGCTCTACCGGTGATGGCTTTTCTTGGCTTGAACAGATGGGGCACCGTGTTGTGCGGCCGGAGCCCTCCCTTGTACCGGTTGTGGTAGAGGAAGACTGGGTGACCGAGCTGCAGGGTCTTGCATTTGCGGAGCTACGAATCTCGCTGCGACTCGGGGAGAAGACCATAACCAAGACAGACGGCAAGGTACTGTTTACCCATTTCGGACTCAGCGGGCCTGGGATCCTGAATCTTGCCACCCGCATATCACAGGCGGCAGCAGATGCTCACAAACAAGGGGAACCTGCGCCCACCATAAGCCTTAACTTCTTCCCCACTCTGGACAGTGGGTCTTTGGACCGCCAACTGCAAGGTGCGCTCAGCGCGTATCCAAGGCGACGGCTCAGAACCATTCTTGAGTCTATGCTTCCACCACGACTTGCCCGGCGTGTTTTAGCGGAAGCGATTGCTCAAAGCGGACGCAGCACCGGCGGTGGGACCGGCAGCAGCAGCAACACCGGCACAGGCAGTGGAAACAGCAACGAGATAACAGCAAGTGAAGTTCCCAAGCAGCTCCGCAAACGCATTGTTACTCGTATGCAGGACTTCCGCCTGACCTATCGCGAGCTGCAGTCCGAAGACTGGGCGGTAGTATCAAGTGGAGGAGTCCCCACAGACGAGATCGATTTCCGCAGCATGGAGTCCAAACTACTGCGCAGGCTCTTTGTGTGCGGCGACATGCTCAACATCAACCGGCCATCAGGAGGCTACAGCCTCCAAATTTGTTGGGCAACAGGTTACGTTGCCGGGCTTTCCGCCGCAGATGCAGCAAGAGTAGCGCATGGCTGAAACACTGAAAACGCGCATCAAAGAAAAGCGAGCCGAGAGCCGCACCTATCGCCAACTACGCCGTCATCTTAACAGCCTTCCCATAGCATTCCCGCGCACAATTTTAGGCGCCGAGCTTCGCATCCTGCGTCGCACGACGGGTGAGGACACCTTTGCACTGCTTCCCTTTATCGTAGGCATGTTTGAGTTTCAAGCGGAACGGTTAACACCAGAGTTCATCAAAGATAGCACCGACTACATGAAGCAGGGCTTTGCTTTTGAGTACTTAACCACGGTTAAGCCGCAAACCCGAATCATTCCGGTACAGCGCGCTCTCCCACAGACCAATAAAGTTGCGGCCTATGACGAGTTTGAACAGCTCATACGCGCTGCTGAGGGACATATTGCGGTTGCACGGTGCATCTGTCGTGTTACCGCAGACATCGAACGAGCTTCAGCCACAGTTTATCTGCGCCTGCTGCGGAGACTGCTGCGGGTTACTTGCCATGCTTAAGGCGGTCCCAAACCCAATGAGCACACCGCAACAAACTACCAGGTAGAGCTCACTCCTGCTGTCTGCATTGCCTGTGGGTTGTGTGTGGAGTATGTACCGTGGTATGCCCAGTAGCAGCAGTCCGACTTGTGCCACGAGCTACGGAGCTTGTCCCCCCGAGCACCGGCGAGGAACTGCAGCGTGATATAGCCCACACACGGCCAAATACACGCCGTAAGTTGCGGCTGGTGCGACAAGTTCTTTTGAACAAGTTCTTTCGCAGACCCTTACGTTAAGCCTGAAGGTCGTGATACTCGGGGTGCTGCTCTAAATACTTCGTTATATATGAGCACGAGGACTCGACTGTAAAGCCATTCTCACGAGCGTACTCGAGCCCGTGCTTAGCGAGCTTCCCGGCCAATCCCTGCCCGCGGAGTTCATCCGGAACGTAGGTATGAATAAATTTCATGACGTGCTTCTTTTTCTGGTACCGAAGCTCCGCAACGTTTTCGTCGACTTGTATGACAAATCGCTTGAAATCAGGGCGATGTTCAATGTCCATGCGGAAAGATTACCCCACATTATGGAGTTCGGCAACTCAAAAAAGACCGAAATTATGCAACCTAAGGGGCGGTAAGAAAGCGAGTAATCCCTTTATAAAGCCCCGGCCGTTTTACATGAGGCTCAGTGAAAATACTATGCCGAGCCTCAGGAAAGTGAAGATACTCAAGCTCTGGAAAGAAGCGTTGCAAAAACACGGTGTTATACTCTGCGTCCACCACCGTGTCACGGCCTACCTGCACCAGCAAAAACGGGAGGGTGTAAACTCCCAGTTCACGCCGTCGTTCCTCCCACGCAAGATATGCCTCGGCCCACTCGAGCGGGGCTTCGTAAATGCCTAAGGGATCGTGCTCGCGCGCAAACCGCATGTACTCCTGGTTAGAGCTGCTTCCGGATATGCGGCGAGGAAGCGTATCAACCACTCCGGAAGCCAATCGAACTCCAATACGCGCAAGCGGAAAGGCAAACAACCGAATGAGTGGTGCAAGCAACACCAGCACCTCAAGTTCAGCTCCACCCTGCTCCATGTACTCCAGCAGCGCCGTTGCCCCGGTGCTGTGGCCAAGGCCGCCAAGTCGCGCTGTTGGACTGACTCCCGGGACACGCCCGGCTCGAATCTCCCCAACGAGGCGCTGGAGCACGGCGGCATACTCAGCAAAGTCCCCTATTGTTCCGCGACCGCCAGCAGATAAGCCGTGACCAGGTAGGTCAACCGCACAGACAACAAAACCTGCTCCAAGCAGCTCATCAATTACGTAGCGGTTAAGCCCAAGATGATCAAGGTAACCATGGAGCAGCAGTATGGTAGGCAGATCGGATACTTTTGCGCGTGCAGGAACAAAGGTCTGCACCGCTACATGCTTTGGGCGGCCGCCAAGCGACACCGCAAGCGCACCAAGGTAGCGTTGCTCGGCTGCGTCGCCGAGCAGGTAGTGGCGGTAGTAAGCATGCACAGCAGCCGGAACAGCCGAGCCAACTCCATGGCCGAGCGTAGACCATGCTTGATCAAGAGAGGGTAAAGCTTCACGCAGTCGTTCCGCTGCCTCTTGAGTAAAACCTGAGGAAACAGCGCGGGCAGTTGCCCCGGCAAAAGGCCGGTATGACGGTGACTGGCTCATGCGGAGGTGCCGACAACTCCCAGATCACGCATAACCTCAATCAACACCGTAAACATCTCATCTATGTGGTCTTTTTCAATAATGAGTGGCGGGACTAGCCGAACTACGGTTGGCGCAGGAGCATTGAGCAACAAGCCGCGCTCAAAACATCGATGTACCAGCTCCGGCCCCTTAGGCTCCGGTAGATCAAACGCAATCAATAAACCATGGCCACGAATCTTGCTGAGACCAAACTCAGGCACCAGCTCACTCAGCTTTTGCTGAATCAGCGCTCCCATCTGTTCGGCGTTCTTTACGAGGCCACGCTCCTTGGTGGTTCGGAGCACCGCGAGACCGGCCGCCATGGCAAGCGGCTGCCCGGTATAGGTGCCTCCCTGTTCGCCCTTGTCAAAGAGATTTAGTTCCTCTGTGCAGAGCATGGCGGCTAACGGAAAACCGCCTCCAATATTTTTGCCAAGCGTGAGAATATCGGGCTTGATGTCGAAATGCTCAAAAGCAAACATCCGCCCGGTTCTTCCCATACCTGTTTGTACTTCGTCAAACATGAGCAACGTATCTGTCTCTTTACAGCGGCTTTGCACCCGTTCAATAAAATCCTGAGTTGCTGGATACACCCCTGCCTCACCCTGTATCGGTTCCAGCAGCACGGCACAGGTTTCTTTACCAATGGCCCTCTCGAAAGCTGTGGCGTCGTTGAAGGGAAGATGGCGAAACCCGGGTACTTTGGGTTCAAAGAGCGGCCGGAAGGCTGCCTTGCCGCTTGCGGACATGGTGGCAAGAGTACGCCCATGAAATCCATGCTCGGCGCAAAGAATCTCGTAGGCTCCATCTTTAGCGACCTTGCCGTACTTGCGTGCAAGTTTAATGGCCGACTCATTAGCCTCGGCCCCGGATGAACAAAAAAACACCCGCGCGAGCCCTGCCTCAGAGGTAATTGCGTCCGCGAACTCGATCATCGGCACGTTGTAAAAGGCGGGGCTGGCATTGAGCAACCTTGCGGCCTGACTCGACAAGGCCTCAACAAGCTCTGATGGAGAATGCCCGAGGCCGGTGACCGCCCAGCCCCCGACAAAGTCCAGATAGCGCTGGCCCGCGCTGTCCTCAAGATACATGCCAGAACCACTCTGCATGACTACGGGCTCGCGGTTGGTAACGAAAAGGAGCGACTGCTCGGCCGCCTCAAGAAGCTGTTGTGTATTCACAGTATAATAGTAGCGCTAGGAGTACCGCCAGGACAAGCGCGCTGTGAGCTACTCCCGCCGTTTTTCCAACGCGTTCCCACGCATTCCCAACGCGTTCCGCGTCAGGCGCCTTCCCAAGATGCCAGGTAGAGTTTTTCGTTGAGTATGCGCCGATAGTGATCCGGGTC
>CAZQIK010000040.1:0-8581 GCA_964593085.1 uncultured Spirochaeta sp. | reverse complement strand
CCTAAGCACCCCGGAGTTATAGATTCCGATCCAAAAACGGCCTTTGTGGTCTTGCTTTACCGGGTAGACAATGTCGTCCGGCAGGGGTGCATCCGAATAGAAATCACTGCCCCATTGCTCGAAGTCATCACTCTCCGGGCGATACCTTTGCACACCACCCTGCGACGAGATATACAGTTGACCGTTGGGACTTTCGTAAATTCTATTCACAATATCGTTGGCCAGGCTGAACTCTTCTTCAGGATCATCTCGGTAGTAGTGAATAGAGTCTCCGCTCGACTTAGCGTCCTCATCCGGCGCTACGGTGTCCAGCGGCTCTCCTTGATCAACAGCAACCAAGCCCCCACCGTAGATACCAATCCAGAGGCGGTTCGTCCGGTCACGATGTAGGGCCTGAACCCGGCCACGCGGAAGTTGGGGAATACCAGGGAAGCTGAAGTCGCGTTTGTTCGGATTAACCGAATGCACTCCGGCGCCGTTTGTGCCTATCCATAGATTCTGGCGCGAGTCTTGATAAAGTGAGTACACCACGTTGTGAGCAAGCTCACCTGCTCCCTCGTTGTATGAAAAGGAGTGCTGGCTACCTTCAGCGTCTATCGCGAAAAGGCCACCGCCCCATGTGGCAACCCAGAGGGTGTCGTCGTGGGTCCGCAGGATGGTATACACACGGTTATCCGAAAACTCTGTTCGTTCGGTAGCGCCGGAAAGCGGATTGTACCGGACAACGCCACCGTCCCATACCCCAAGCTCCAGAACTCCGTCCTCACTCTCTATAATTTGCATGACCGGATCACCTAACATGGGACCGGACTCCGCGCTAACCTCGTTGTTTTCTTGATCAAAACGTGACAGGCCACCATTGCTTCCGATCCATAGCTCACCCTGAGTATCAAGATGTAGCGACCGGACAATGGAGCCGGGCACCTCGTAGTGCTGTATCCGTTGACGGTCGGGGTCGTAGTAGTCAAGCCCAGCCGAAGTTCCGATCCAGACCCCGCCATTCTCAAGAGGCAGGACTGCAATCACAAGATTGCTTGAAAGCCTTAGTGCACCGGCAGACTGCGAATCCTCGAAGTGTTGAAACTCGCCGGAATTTTGATCAAAGCGCACCAAGCCCCGGTATGTACCAAGCCAGAATACATCGGCCGCCGCATCATACGCCATGGTCTGAATGAGGTTATGAGGTAGTGCTCTTTCTTCAAAGGGTTCGTGACGGTAGATACGGAAGTTTTCACCGTCGTAACGATTAAGACCGCCTTGAGTACCAAACCAGATGAAACCGTGTTTGTCCTCTACAACTGAGGAGACGGCCTGATTCGACAAGCCAGAGTGGCGATCAATAAGGTCGAAAAGCAGCTTTGATCCAGGCTCAAGAAAGTCTCGCGCATGCAGGCTCCCGACTGAGAGTGCAAAAGACGCCACGAGCAGCACTATGAACCGGGTCTTCATGAATCTTGCATCCTTGCTACCTACTATACTCATTTTTTGATATTTGAACAGAAGTTCACGTGTTCCACCAGCCGCGGGAAAACCACCCGTTCGATGCCCCGTCCGATGCCCACCGTCCTCAGGAAGTGCCGCCAGAGGGCAGACGAGGGCTAAGGCCAAATGACAAGCTGGCGGCTATCACCCCTGCCGCAAGATAAAAGATGAACGTAGTGCCATAGGCCCGCATAACAACCCCATGGGCATCCAATCCGGCTTGCAGAACTACGCCGCCTATGGCGGCACCAAGCATCGATCCGCCGAAACGCACCATGCTGTAGAGTCCGGCCGCTGTGCCTGCCTGTGACTGTGGAGCGGCTGCCAATGCGTACATGTGCAGTGCTGCAAGACAGAGTCCGGCGCCCAGTCCATGGATGACAACTGCAAAAAGGACTGGCCAGGTGGAACCGCCCTCGGGAAGAAACAGAAACATAATCATTGCCGACACCTCAATCAGAAGACCAAGGACTATTTGCGTACGGCGGCCACTGCGATCAATGATCACCCCACCGAGACGCATAGTGATGAGCAGTGCGGCGGCGTGTAAGGTCAGCACTAATCCTACGGCCGAGGCCGGATACCCGTACAGATCTGTAAGAAGCAATGGAACAATAAAGGAAATACCTCCCATCATCATCATGCGAATGCTAACGCACACCGATGCAAGACTGAAGTTCCGGTTTCGAAACAGTCGGAGATCAATAAACGCATCGGAGTGTCGCGACTCATGCACCACGAAGGATAGAGCGGCAAGGGCCGCGACCGCTGCAAGCCGAAAATCTCTGAAGGGAGCAACTCCGGTCAGCAGACGGCTGGAGGTGAAGAAGACGAACGAGATAACAGCAACATAGAAAAGCAGAACTCCCACCCAGTCGAAACGTGGAAGAAAGCTGCGCGCCGAGCGCCGGTCTGCAACATCCGGCAAACCTCGTGTAACTCTGCGAACGGCAAATATACCCAGCACCACGGCAGGGAGTAGAATTACCCGCCAGGACACAACATCTATAAGAAGTCCTGCAGTGGGTGGCCCAAGGATGCCAGCTACCGGCCCAACGGAGTTCCAGGTGCCGAGTGCTTTCCCGCGTGACTTACTTGGCACATGCTCAAGTATGAGTGCCATTGCAAGCGGATTCACCCCTGCCGCCCCCACGCCCTGTACAGCACGCGCAGCAAGGAGAAAGCGGAAGTCTTGCACGAGCGCCAACATGAGACTTCCTGCAAGGAACAAGAGAATGCCGAACGTCAAAAGTCGTTTGCGGCCCACAGCATCCCCAAGTCTGCCGTACAACGGCATACAGAGCATAAAAGGCAGCGAGTACGCTACCAGCAACCATGAGGCCGCATCGGCACCCAGATCGTAACGCTCGCGTATGACCGGCACAGCGACCGCAAACATCGCCATGGTCATGATGACCATGAGACTCGGAATCATGAGTGCCGCCACAACACCGGACTCGCTGGCGACTTTTTGGCGAACGGAACCCAAGCTGGGTTCGGGAGAGGCGGAAAATGACGGCATGCGATGAGCATAGCCCGGGTGGGTCTTTGAGGCAAGACGACCGGTTGGTAGCTCATAGCTCATAGCTCATGGGTCGATTTTTTCCAAACTTAGCCATCCCCCCTTGAGAATCTTGCGCCCGTGTTTTACTTTAAGAATAAGGAGTTTTGTATGAACGTAGAAGAAAACAAAGTTGTAACCATTAACTACACAGTTCGCAATGAAAAAGGCGAGGTAATTGATACATCTGAGAACGCTGAACCGCTGAACTACATCCACGGAACCGGATCGGTAATTCCAGGGCTCGAAGAAGCAATGTCCGGCCGCAACCAGGGTGATGCTTTCTCAGTGGAAGTAGAACCCGAGGCAGGCTATGGGCAGTACAACGAGGAACTCGTGTTCACTGTCGGCAAGGATCGCTTTCAGCAGGGCGTCGATGGGCTTGAGGTCGGCAGCCAGGTACAGGCACAGACCGCCGACGGTGGTGTACAAGTGTTAACAGTGCGTGAAGTCGGCGACGAAGAGGTCACCTTGGACGCCAACCACCCGCTTGCAGGCGAGAAGCTGCACTTTGATATTAAAGTGGAAGAAGTCCGCGACGCCGAAGATGAAGAAATTGAACACGGACATGTGCACTAAGAGCAACACGCCGATATGGAAAGCTCGACCAGACGACAAACGCGTCGCGCATGGTTGACGCGTCGCGCATAGCTGAGCGGACCAGTCTTGTACAGCGCTTACCAATCTTCAACACCGTTGCGGGCTGTGTAACGGCCCCCAGCGGTGTCTATCTCCAACTCGTTACATTATCTACGCTACGATCTACTCTTCGTCGGTCGTCGAGGATTCCAGCGCCCACTCTTTAACCTTTCGCGCCAGTTCGCGCCCGCGCTTACGAATAAGATTCAGATCGGCGTCGGTTGGACGCCCATTGAACTCAACTGGTTCGACAAAGTCCCAGTTCATCTTATTTTCAACGAGAAGCTTATCTAACTCACGCTGCGCACCGCCAGACCAACCGTAACTGCCAAAGCGAAAGGCTTTGCGATTGTACGCTTTCTTCTTGCCGATCTCGTCAATAACCGAGTGCATTGGTGGGAACATTTTGTATTCATAGGTCGGCATTCCAAGGGCTACGCCGGAGCACTGCCACACCGAGTCTAACACGTGACTGAGATTCGACTCAGGTACGCGGTGTACCCGAACCGGCACACCCTCAGACTCTATCGCCTCGACCAAAGGCCGCACCGCCATCTCGGTCATGCCATACATGCTACCCCAGATAACCGCGACCTCGGGTTTGGCCGGGCCTTTTGAGTAAGCGGCCAGGCGCTTATAATCACGAATAATCCGGTAGGGGTCTCTGCGCCAGACAATGCCGTGTCCGGGTGCTATAACTTTCACATCCAGTGCATCAACCTTCTCGATCGCCTTGAGCGTTGGATGGGAAAATGCCGCAACGATGTTTGAGTAGTAACGCTCGGTTTCACGCTGAAAGAACTCAATGAACTCCTCGCCAAGGGTGTCGTCATAAGGGGCATCATCCGACACACTCCCAAAACTGCCAAACGCGTCACACGGGAAAAGGGTTCCAGAAAGCGTGTCATAGGTTGCCATGGTCTCGGGCCAATGGACGTTTGGAATATCTTCAAACGCCAGTACTCTGCCTGCACCTAGATCCAAAGTATCTCCGCTTCCCACCGTGACCACGTTATCTACAATGCCGTAGAAGGCATCGAGCAGCTTTTTCGCCTTGACGCTACAGTAGATAGTGAAGTCACCCTTTATTGCCCTAAAGGCGTCAAGCCACCCAGAGTGGTCCGGCTCCATATGATTGATGATGACGTACTCTATGTCCTCAAGCTTCACGTTTATCTCATCAAGCTTTGCGAAAAGGGTTTCCGGTACGCCGTCCCAGTTGCAAACGCCGTCGATAATGGCGCATTTCTCGCCCTGAACGATGTACGAGTTAAGCGAAACACCATTCGGAATAGGCCAGAAACCCTCAAACAGCATGTTTTCAATATTTGCCGACAGGCGGTATACGCCGGGGACAACCTCACTGGTTTTCATATTCACCTCTTTGGACTTGATTACCTGCAAAACTGATTGTCTGCAAAACGTACTACCCGAGCACCAGGAAAGCAAGAGGTGCCTACAGCTTCAGCGCGTGCAGCATGGTGGGTAGCATGACGCGTAGCCTGTCATTCGATATACTTAGAAGTCCTATGTCAACAGCATATCCCGAGCAACCAAAGCATACAGACCACGTGCAAGGAGCTGCGTCTACACGCGCACTCGCCATGCTTATGGGACTGATCATGTGTCTAAGCGCGGGGCACGTCTCTGCCGAGCACGTTTCGAGCACGCGCACCACTGACCTGGAGTTCAACGGCACCGAACCCACGGTCGCGCTTGTGCTATCCGGGGGCGGAGCCCTTGGCTTTTCCCACATTGGGGTGATTGAACTCATAGAAGAGCTGAACATCCCTATAGATATCGTAGTTGGTACCAGCATGGGCGCAATTGCCGGTGGACTCTACGCGACCGGGTATAGTGCACAAGACATGGCCGAAGTTATAGAGGGAATCGACTGGGTGGGAATGTTTGTAGAGGCTCCGTCGCGCAGCCGCTTTAGTTTTCGCGAAAAGGCGGACTCCCGCAGTTACGTCGCACGCATAGAGTTTCAACACGACGGTAGGCTGGTACTGTCGCCCGGCATAGTCGGCGGACAACGCATTCTAAATCTATTAGCACTCTTAACCGTCGAGTACGCTGACGCGGACGATTTCGACGCCCTACCTCGCCGCTTTCGCGCCGTAGCAGCGGACATCGGTACTGGCGAGCAGGTGATACTCGATTCCGGGTCGCTCGCCGCAGCAATGCGCGCCTCAATGGCGGTACCGGGAGTCTTTGAACCCATGAAACTGAATGGAAGGATGCTGGTCGACGGTGGGATCGTCAACAACTTGCCGACCGATATAGCCAAAAGCCTGGGGGCCGACATTATTATTGCAGTGGACATTGAGCCCGAGTTGCGCCCGGGAAAGGAGCTTCTCGGCGTCTCGGACGTCATGTCACAAACGCTAACGCTTTTAATAGCCCGTAACAAAGAAGACAAATATGCCCTGGCCGACATCGTAATTGCTCCCGACCTCCAAGACTACACAGCCGCAAGTTTCGGCAACTCTCCCGAGCTCATTGAACGCGGTCGCTCAGCTGCCGAGTCTCACCGGGAGGAGCTTGAGCAGTTAGCGACACAGATCAGAGCCGTACGAGGGAGCCCGCCACCAATAGAACGCAAGCGGCTGCGAGAAGTTGTGCTGAGCGGCATTCAAGTCGAAGGAGCTGCGCCCCAAGACGCTCAGCGCATTCGCAACTCTTTAGATCTTCAGGTGGGCAACCCTATTCGGCTTGAAAAGCTTCACTCCCAGGTTACTGCACTTACCGACGAGGCAGCATACCGTTCGGTGCGCTACGACCTCAGACGGCAGGATAAGTCCGAAGCCGAGCTTGTAGTTATGCTCGAACCACGAAGGGAATCGGACTATCTTGTTCAGTTGGGCTTTGCCTATGAGTCACACTTCACCGACATCGACGAAGAACAGTTTGTTGTTGCGTTCAACACTGCAGCAACAGGGCTTACCACTCCCCGCTCGCAGCTGTCGCTGACCCAGGAACTTGGCCGCAGCCAACGCACCCTACTTGAGTTTCATCAACCGGTCCTTGGCCCGTACTACCTGCATGCCTTGACTCGTTTCGACAACCTTCTCATAACTCAGCATGAAACCGGTGACCCAAACGAACAATACCGGACTACCGCCGGATCTGTGGAGCTGCGGACCGGGCTGACACTACTGGGCTACGCAAACGCATACCTATCGTACAGCGTTGCTGGCGTGTATTCGCGGCCACGATATACCGAAGACGTAATGGAGCCGTCTTTCGGGGGCCGTGTGGCTGGCCTTACCGCAGCATTTGAGTTCGACTCATTGGATCGTTTTCCTTTCCCCAATAGAGGCGCCTATTATACACTGCAAATCAGCGACTATGCCGAGTACCTTGGGAGTGAACTTGAGTACCGCCGTGCCGGTGTCGACTATCGGCGCTTCTTTCCCATTACAGACCGAAACGTAGTGTCGCTTCACCTGCGCGGCGAAGGCTCGTTTGACACTCGCCCCCCCATTTGGGACTCGGCTTGGCTTGGTGGACGGGAAGACCTTTTCGGCTACGACCGTTTTGAACGCCGTGCACGACAACTAGTTTTAATCGGGGGGAAGTACCGATTCCGCGTACCAGGACTTCCCGAGCCCGCGCGGGAGCGCATCTTCGTCAACGTCCGAGCAAACGCAGCAGCTCGAAGTCGTGGGGACGGGGATGAGTTTCTTAACGAACTGGGCACGGCAAACACCGAAAATCTGGATATTCTCTGGGGTGCCGGATTAGGACTCGGCGTACGCACGCTCATAGGTGCGGTACAGGTCGACGCGGCGCTCAAAAAAGGCCCTGAGTTTCGGTTCTACGTATCGGTGGGCAATCATTTTTAAACACTGCCGCGTCTACGCAGGGAGAAATTGTGACAGTCTTCCGCCGACACTGGCTCTTATGCTAAGCTACAATAATTATGCAAACTACCGAGAAGCAGGTCCTTCGGCTGGGTATTGCTGGCCATGCCTTAGTTCACCTATTTGAAGGTGTCACACCGCCACTCATTCCGCTCCTCGCCCGCGAATTCAACACGAGTTACCTCGCCCTTGGCGCGGTGGTCACCTTATTCGGTTACCTTTTCGGCTTCGGCTCGATCCCGTCGGGTTACCTCACCGACCGAGTAGGCCCACGCCGTCTCATTAGCATATATATGATCGGCGCGGGCCTTGTCTCGCTGTTGTTTCCGTTGTCGCGTTCATTAGTGATGTATGCAGTATTCACCGCGCTCATTGGACTCTTGGCCAGCAGCTATCACGCCGCCGGTAACACCTTAATCAGCCGCACCGTGAGTGAAAAAGGCAAAGCCTTTGGTATTCATGGGATAGCCGGAAGTATAGGCACCGCCTTAGTGCCAGCACTTGCAGCTGGCTTAGCGGCACTTGGTGGTTGGCGTGCGCCCCATATAGCCTTTGGTGTACTAAGTATTGGTCTCGGAGTGTTGTCACTGCGTGTGCCGGAAGCCCTGGCCGCCACCGCCTTCCATACGCCCGGCTCGGAAACCGCTAAAGGGCCCGGCACCACAAGGCCCGAGACCGCCACGGGAACTGCGTCATTAGCCGGGCTGGCCGGGCCTGCCATAATTGGCGCAGCAAGCCCACCACCCTCCACCAAACGGCCACTCGGGCCTGTCCCTCTGCGCTACCTTGTGGTTTTCTGGCTGGGCACCGGACTGTTTGGGCTTGCTATGCGCGGCGTTCTTACCTTTCTGCCCGCATACCTTGGCGAGAGCCTTGCAGTGTTTGGCGAGGGCAACGGGATCGATATCGTCACGCTTGGCGGCGTAAGCGCAACGGTGGTGCTGCTGTCGGGTGCGGTGGGACAGTACCTTGGAGGTATTGCCGCGGATACGTACCGTGGCGAAGTGCTTTACCTTGTCATCCTGCTCATGTC
>CAZQIK010000039.1:0-8723 GCA_964593085.1 uncultured Spirochaeta sp. | reverse complement strand
GCCGTTCTCGCGGTCAAGATCCAGCTCCTTGTACTGTGTATCCTGGCTGCCGAGCTCAAGACTCCGGACGCCTGCCGGTGAGGCCTTGAACAATGAATGAGCCTCCGGTAATGAGGTGGAGCGCGCAATGTCGTAATGGGATATTGCGGTGCCCAGAGAGAGCCCGTCCGCCCGTTCGGTCTCTAAGTTAATCAGTCCCAGACGCTCAAGCTCTCCCATAATTCCTAAGACGCCACCTGCTCGGTGTACATCCTCCATGTGGTATGACGAACTAGGAGCTACCTTGCAGAGACAGGGAGTTGAGCGGGAGAGGCGGTCTATATCCTCGAGCGTGAACTTTACCTCGGCCTCTTGGGCAATTGCCAAGAGGTGAAGTACGGTATTTGTGGAGCCGCCCATAGCGATATCAAGGGTCATTGCATTGAGAAAGTCGGCGCGAGTGGAGATACGGCGCGGTAGAACGGCGTCAATGCCTTCATCGTAGTACTCCTGTGCCATTACCACAATTCGGTCGGCAGCGGCCTCAAAAAGAGCCAATCGTTCGGCATGGGTTGCAACCACCGTACCGTTGCCGGGCAGTGACAGTCCCAATGCTTCTGTAAGACAGTTCATTGAGTTGGCAGTAAACATGCCGCTACAGGAACCGCAGGTTGGGCATGCGCTGAGTTCAACCTCCCTCAGAGCATCTGCAGTCACGTTTTCATCGCCTGCCATGACCATGGCGTCGATGAGGTCATAACGCTTATCTCCAACGCGTCCGGCCTCCATTGGTCCACCTGACACGAAGATTGTTGGAATATTGAGCCGCATGGCCGCCATCATCATTCCCGGCGTGATTTTGTCGCAATTGCTAATACAGATCAGGGCATCCGCTCTATGCGCGTTTACCATGTACTCGACACTATCGGCGATAAGCTCGCGTGAGGGGAGTGAGTACAGCATTCCGTCATGCCCCATTGCAATCCCGTCATCTATTGCAATTGTGTTGAACTCCGCCGCAAAAAAGCCAGCGTTTTCAATACGGGCTTTAATCAGCTGTCCTACTTCATGCAGATGCGTGTGCCCGGGGACAAACTGAGTAAACGAGTTGGCGACAGCGATAATTGGCTTGCCAAAATGCTCTTCGCGCATACCGTTGGCTCGCCACAATGAACGAGCCCCGGCCATTCGTCGACCTTCAGTGGTTGTGTTGCTTCGCAAAGGATAGCCCATAGTGCATTCTCCTCCTATGTGCCCGGATTAAGAACTGGATGAAGAAATTACTGCGCCCAAGAGGAGCGTTCGGCTTTCTGCTGAGATGAATGGTAGCAGCGCCGGAGCTACTTCCTAGTCCTGTGGCTCGAAAAATTCTTCGGTATCGGCATTGTGGTTTTCCAGAATGCTTGCCAAGGGATCCGGTTGCTTCAAGTGTTCGGTTATATGAAGGTACCTAAGCGATCCATGGTCGGCAGCTTTCACGGCAGCCGTATCTTGTTCGTACTCATGGTACTGTGTCAGTTCGTTGTAGAGTTTTTCAAAGCGTCGACTCCACATGCGTTCTGCTCGCTGATGGCGCAATAGATGTGAAAGGAGATCCGAGCGGTCAATACCCAGCAGATTTTTTTCGGCGGAAGCTACATTGTCGTAGATTCCGGTTAGCAGGCTTTGCCAAATAGTCAGATAGACCGTTTGCTCACTGCTTCGACACGCAGGGCAAAAGATCTGCTCTGTAATAATACCGGTTATTACCGGGGCCGGTTCAATTATGTCCCCTACGCGATACTCCTCAAGATGTTGGCCAAACTGTTTGGTCTGTAGGGACTCAATAAGTGCCCCGCACTCGGTACAAAGGGTAGCTTTCTCAAGCAGGATTGTATCAAACATTCCCATAGGGACCTCCACATGATTCATCGCAGCTTAAATAATGAAGCATCTTGGCAGAATTCGCAAGTCTATAAAGCTTTCTGGATGTCGTTATGGGCGCCGAAGTTGAATGAGCAGCTCGTATGGATAGGTGACGCCGCTATACTCGACATCTTCGCGCGCACCTGCGGTGTCCGTTGGGTCAAAGTTAATCCTGTTGTCTTGGTCTCGGCGCACTTCAACGCGTTTTTCTATTGCGGTGGTTGCGCTGCTCCGAACAGGTTCGGTTTCTTGGAACGTTATGTCGGTGAAGAAGGTGTGATCATACATCTGAATGCGCAGATTCTCGTACTCGGAGGACAACTGAAGCTCATAAGGGACAAAGAATCGATACACTATTCTTCCGTTCCGCATAAAAGCTGTGAAGTTTTCTACGCGGCCTGCAGGCATGCGGTCACCGTCATGAACAACAAAAACAAAGTAGTTGTAATGCTGCAGATTGGAGAAAGCGCCTTCTTCAATTGCTTGGATTTGTTCTTGTGAGAACTCACCTTCACGTGGTACGCGAAAGTCTAAAACAATCATTGAGGTGAAGAGCCGGTCAAACTCCCACTCGGCCCAGAAACCATTTAGTTGGGATTCGTCCAGGTCTAGTTGCACGCGGGCGTCAATGAATACATGGGGATGGGCCAAGAGTGGAGCTGGAGAAAGCACCAAAAACAAGACCGCGACCAATAAGACGGCGCGCTGACCAAGAAAGGCCCTGGGTGTCCGATGTTTGTCTACATGAACTCTCACGAGTTTAAGTATAACGCATGAGACGGTGAGGAAAAAGGTGTGCTTGGAAGAGGACCATGCAGGCCAGCCTTCGCCTAGGGCCGGACGGTTCTTCTCCGCAGGTTGAGTCTTGAGGTCCGGCACTTGTTTGAGTCAAATAGGCCGTTTCTTGAGCCGTAGTGAGTTATAGACAACGTTAAGTGAACTCATTGCCATGGCCGCTGCACCGATCATTGGATGTAAGAGACCGAACACCGCAATTGGTACCGCCACGGCGTTGTAGGCCCATGCCCAGAAGTAGTTCTGTTTAATCTTACGGAAGATCTCGGTAGAAAGATTCACCGAGGTAACAAGACCGTCAAGACTTCCACGTACCAGGGTGATGTCGGCAGCCTCAATTGCTACGTCAGTGCCGGTGCCGATGGCGATTCCTACGTTTGCCTGTTTAAGGGCCGGTGCGTCGTTTATTCCATCACCTACCATCGCAACCAGTCCGAACTCCTTTTGAAGTCGCCGAATCTCATCAACCTTACCGTCTGGAAGTACTCCTGCAATGACCCGCGAGATTCCTACCTTCTTAGCTATAGCGGCTGCGGTACGTTCGTTGTCTCCGGTGATCATTGCGGTACGGATTCCCTTTTTCTCAAGCGCGGCAATTGCTTTGACCGAGTCCTCTTTTATTGGGTCGGCAACCGCGATAATGCCTAAGATGCGCTCTGCTCTGCTGACCAGCATGGCGGTTTTGGCCTCGCTTTCAAGTCTTTCCAGGTCCGACTCAAAAGCCGACGGATCCATTCCCGCGTCGCTCATCATTTGTCGGGTACCCACACGCAAGATCTCACCGGCCAGGCTGCCGCGGACGCCTGCACCGGTTACCGCTTCGAACGACTCTACCTCGGTCACTGGGAGTTTGCGTCGGTCGGCAGCCTCGACCACCGCATGCGCGAGTGGGTGTTCGCTGCTGCGTTCGAGGGCGGCGGCCGCGCTGAGGAGCTGCTCTTCGCTCACGCCAGCGGCACTCACCATGTCGGTGACGGTCGGCCGCCCCTCGGTAATAGTACCGGTCTTGTCAAAGGCAATGGCACGGATATCCTTCATTGTCTGCACCGCCTCGCCGTTGCGAATGAGTATGCCTCGCTCAGCACCAATGCCGCTCCCAACCATGAGTGCGGTGGGAGTCCCCAGGCCTAAGGCACACGGACAGGCAATAACCAGCACTGCGGTAGATGTTATAAAGGCGGCGGTGAGCGGTGTAAGATCCGGATTAACCCATGGCAGGAAGCCTGCTCCCCACTGCATGATTCCTTGGTGGAACTCGGGGAAGAGATTAAACGAGATAAACGTTAAGGCAGTAATAGTTAGGATAACAGGGACAAAGTAACTTGTTGCTCGATCTGCAAACTCTTGAATGGGCACCTTGGTACCCTGGCACTCCTCCACCAGCTTGATCACTTGGGAGAGAAAGGTGTCTTTGCCTACCTTAGTCACCTCAACCCGCAAGACGCCGTTCTTGTTGATAGTCGCCCCAATAACTTCGTCTCCGACCGCCTTTGCTACAGGCACAGACTCACCGGTTGCCATGCTTTCATCTACACGGCTTTCGCCCGCTACCACGCGCCCGTCGGTTGGAACCTTCTCACCCGGCTTGACGATCATTAAGTCGCCCGTCTTGAGCTCCTTGACCTCAACCTCGGTTTCTTGTCCGTCCACCATAATGTTGGCGGTCTTGGCACCCATTTGAATGAGCTTGCGTATAGCTTGTGAGGCATGCCCTTTTGCACGTGCCTCTAAGTATTTTCCAATGAGATGAAAGGTCATGATGGTGGTGGCCATCTCAATGAAAGTCTGTACCGGAAAAAAGAACCCGGCCAAGCCAATGAGAAAGGGTGGGAGCGAACCCAGCGAGACCAAGACGTCCATGTTTGGCCTGCCGCTGCGAAGCACCCGGAAACTCGCGATATGCACATGAAAACCCAGTCCGAATACAACTGGCGCACCCAGCAAGGTAACGATCCCAAGATATCCGGGCACCTGAGCGACGAACATGTGAACGACCATCAGGACCATTACTGTTCCCGCCGACAGAGACGATAACACAAGGCGTCGTTTCGCCTGTTTCATCTTGGTTACTTCTGCATCTGCATCGGCCTCGTCGTCCTGCTCGCGCAGTTCGTATCCAACATTCTTTACCCGTTTCTTTATCTCAGAGAGTCGGATAGTGTCGGGATCGTAGCGGAGATTGAGCTTCTCCGAAGCGAAATTGACGCCAGCTTCCTGTATGCCCGGGACTCCCTTTAACACCGTCTCTATAGATGCGGCACAGGCTGCGCAACTCATTCCGTCGATAACAAGCGTGTCTTTTATTTCACTCCCACCATTCTCCGAACCTCCCGGGGCCTCGGCGGAGGCAGGATCATATTCAGCAATTCTGTGGTTTGGCGTGCTCATTGTGGCCGTCCTTTGCTTACGCTTTTGTAAGCTAATATACCCCACCGGGGTATGTCAAGTCTGTTTTCGTCGCTCTATTCATCGGTGTCTATGGTCGATGTCGGTAAGCGCCCGAGGCTTATGGCAAGCAGTAGTACCGCTATTGCTGCAAGAAGTACATCGACCCCAAAATACGCAAGATACACACCGTTAACGCCAAGCCGAGCCGATACAACAATAGCAATAGGAATGAACAGCAGGAACTCGCGCGTCAAGAGAAGAATCGTACCGGGTAAACCGCGGCCAACCGCCTGGAGATAGGTCACTGTGATAAAGATCATGCTCAGCATCGGCAACAGAGTTATAAAGAGGCGATAATTGCCTATCTCGGTAGTTGTAAATACTCGCCCTGGCAGCATGGTCGAGAGAAACAGCGAGGGCGATGTATTAAGCAGCAGCCAAAGGCCCAGCAACAGGCCGATGTTTGCGCTGAGAAACACAATCACCGCCGTACGAACTCTGCGGTACTTTCCGGCCCCATAGTTTATTCCTACTACCGGTTGCAAGGCCCGCACAAAGCCATTCGCGGGCAGCAGGGCAACAAAGAAAAGGCGGTGAACCGCACCAAAAAAGGCAATGTCGCCAGCACCGCCGTGATAGGCTAAGAGCCGGTAGGTGACCAACTGCTGTATGAGGCCCATAACTTGTAAGACCAGCGAAGGGGCACCAACAGACACAATTTCGCGTATGAGGCTTCGGTCAAAACTTAGCGCCGCTACTCGAGTCTCGAAAGTTGGCTTGTTTGAGCTGAAGTAGCGTATGCCGGTGAGGCAGAACAACGCCATGGCAAGCACCGTGGCAAGGGCTGCGCCGGTCATACCCCAGCCGAGCACACCCATAAAAATGTAGTTCAGAATGGTATTTGCAATCACCGTTACGCTCGTGCGTACCATTGCTGCAACCATGCGGCCTTCGGCACGAATGAGGAGGTTGGACCCCAGCCCCCAAATAGGGAAAATTGCTCCGGCCGCCATTATGCGCAAGTACTCGCTGCCGAGGTCTACAAGCTCCCCGGTGCCACCCATGATGCGAATTATCGCGGCTGCGTTGGGTACGACGATAAGAGCGACTGCGACGGCCAGCAGGAGTGCTACACTATTCATAGCCGGAATAATTGTGCTCTGTAAGAGTTTATTGTCTGCACCGATGGCTCGGCTGAGGATAGAGCCTGCACCGCTGCCGATCATTGCCCCCAGACCAAGCGTGACCTGCGTAAGAGGCAAGGCAAGTGAGACGCCTCCGAGCCCGGCCTCGCCCACAAACTGGCCTACAAAGACGCCGTCAATGAGCTGGTTAATACCAACAAGCAACAGTCCGGCTATGCTCGGGAGTGAGAGTCGCCACAAAAGGCGGGGAATTGGATCAGACAGGATGCTCGCGCGCATGGGCGTCTCGCTTAACTTATTAGAACTCTGCACGGCTCAGTGTTGCGGCAGTGATCATTGTAGAGCATGACTTGGGCCACACGTGGTGACTTGGCCTTGAAAGTGACGCGGATTGAACCAACTGTCAAGTCAGTTCGGATAAAATGCGCTTGGCTGCACCGACACGGGGCGTGGTGTTCGTGTAGACTTGACGCATGATAGACGCTCAGATTGAGACAGCCTTAAAACTGGGACGGCCACATGAGCTCATGGTCTACCTGCACCTGCCTTTCTGCAGCACCCGGTGCGGCTATTGTGACTTTTATAGCGAGACCGATGTAGGCGAGGCCCGCATTGACGCAACGCTTAGAGGCATTCTACGCGAGGCCGAGTGGTATAAAAACATCTATCCGAATGCTCGCGTGAGTTCGCTCTACCTTGGCGGCGGTACACCGAGCCTGGTTCCCAGCAAGCTTCTCGCCCCTTTCCTTGGCCAGCTTGCGCAGCTGTTTGCGCCTGTGAACTATGGAGCGGCGGAAACTTCGGTAGATGTATTCGAGTGGAGCTTTGAGGCTAACCCAGAGAGTCTCGACCCCGAAAAACTTGCCGTTCTGGCCGAGTTCGGCATCAATCGGCTTAGTCTCGGCATTCAGAGTTTTGAGGACCGGTTCCTTCGCGCCCTGGATAGACAGGCGGACAGCAGTATGGTGCGACGGGCGCTACAGGCGGTGAAGCAAAACGGCAGTTTCCAGGTAAGCCTTGACCTTATGACCGGCTTGCCGGGTCAGAGTCATGTCGATGTAGCGGCAGATGTGCACCGAGTTCTGACCTACGCACCGCAACACATCTCACTCTACTCGCTCACGGTGGAGCAGGGCACACCATTGGACTGCCGGATCAACGAAGGTCTGGTAAGTTTGGGTGCACCTTCTCACCGCGACAACTTGTGGGAGACAGCCGCCGCGTTACTGCGCCGCCATGGCTACCGACAGTACGAGATCTCAAACTTCTGCCTGCCTGGAAAACACGCGCGACATAACTCCGGCTACTGGCGGGGGCGACCTTACATTGGATTGGGCCCCGGCGCTGTCGGCACACTTCCGTTGGCTGTGAACTCGAGCGCACGTGCAGTACGCGTTACCAACCCAGGGCTGCTCGAGTATCTGCGCTTAATGAAGAGCCAAGACGCCCCCGGTTCGGCACACTTGCTTGAGTATCTCAGCTTTCAGGATCTGCTGCTCGAGCGTTTTCTCTTAGGGCTCCGTACCAGTGAGGGAGTGCGGTTGGGTGCCTGCGCAAGCGAGTTTGGAATTGATGAAGCACATCTGCTCGCCGTTTTAGATAGTTGGGAAGGTGCCCCATACCTTGACCGCCGCAGTTTTGGGGCTGGCAGGGCTGTTCTGCGTCGTGGCGGACGCATGCTGCTGGACCGTCTGCTGCCGGACCTTGCGGTCCGGCTTGAGACGCTTATGATCAAGTCAGGTGTGAGCGAGCCCGGCTTCAGCTGAGCTCAGCATCTATCAAGCATCTCCCTCAAGCTTGAAGCGCGAGACTCGCTCGCGTACCGCTTGTACCGCCTCCTGGTTGGCCCCCGCCATCTCTACAATCTGCGTAACCGCGGTCGTAATCTGGTCCGCGCCTGAAGACATTTCTTCCATGCTTTGTCGGACCGACTCAGATATCTCAATGAGGCGTTGCATTTCATCGGTTATCATGCGGCTGCCCTGATTCATTTCCTTGGAACCCTCACTTACCTCGGTGGTGATGTCGTTCATACTGCTGAGGGCCTGCAGGATCTCGGTGCTTCCGCTGCTTTGCTCTTCCATAGAGCCTTTAATCTGCAACTCCAGTTCGTGTGTCTCACTTACGAGCTTATGGAGATCGGTGAACGAAACCGAGACCGAGCTGGAAGCAACGACGACGTCATCGATGGCGGTTTTTACCGACTGCAAGGTCGCTGTGCTTTCGGTAGCCTGCGTCGCAGCACCCTCGGCCAGCTTGCGTATCTCATCTGCTACAACCGCAAAACCTCGGCCGTGCTCGCCAGCATGGGCGGCCTCAATTGCCGCGTTCATAGCCAACAAGTTGGTCTGTGAGGCAATATGCTGAATTGCGGCATTTGCCTCAAGTAAACCGTCCGACTGCGAGGCCACTTGGGTGAGTATGTCGTTCATGCCGTCAATCTTACTTCGCCCATCCTCGGCAGCCTTTTTGAGTGCTTCAAAGCGCTGGGCAGAACTCTCTAACGTCATA
>CAZQIK010000038.1:0-8750 GCA_964593085.1 uncultured Spirochaeta sp. | reverse complement strand
GGCGGTTGCGTTTCTAGGGGAGATTGCGCGGCGGCCACAGGCCTTTGATGGCGTTACCTTTCTTTCGGCCGCTACCGACGGCAACGACGGGCCCACCGACGCGGCCGGAGGTTTTGCATCTTCAGAGATCCTAGCCACGGCACGGTCGGCCTCGCTCAGCGTGCAGGACGCCTTAGCTTCCAACAACTCGTACGAGTTCTTGGACGGCGCCGGTGCGCTCTACAAGACCGGGCCAACAAATACCAACGTTTGTGACCTGCAGATCCTTCTCGTTGACGCTTAAACTCAGGCTTTGCCGACCACCGATGCTTGGCCGAAGACCCGCGTAACGAAATAGGGCCGCCGGACGCATGCACGACCGGCGGCCCTTACTGAATTGATACAGCTCTAGTAGAACCGAAATCCAAGCAAAGCAAGCGCTACGACTCCCATAGAAACAATCACCACGCCTAACTTTTGCAGTTTTTCAGGTGCCTCGGCCAATTCGAGTTGCTCTCGAATTGCACTCACCATAACAAAAGCAAGATAGAACGCTGCACCGGCACCAACCGAGGCAATAATGGCATCTGTAAACTCAAGAGTCTTGAGCCAGAGCCACATCTGCGACCCGACAAAAAGTGGTAGCGCTATTACTTCTCGCGGAACCCCAATCCAGGAGCCTTCGAGTTCGTCCCAGTTGCGGAGGATGCGCACAGCAACTAGCGCAAGTACGAAGAACAGGAACACCGCAACAAAATCTAGCTCGACAGGCAAGGCGGCCGATAGAACCCATCCCAAGAAACTAACTGGAATGAGGCAAGCAACAAACTTACCACCTGATAGAGCCGCGCTACGCGGGCCACGCTCGGACTCGGATAGGACCAGCAAAGTGCCAAGGAACGACACAAATACAAGGTTTTCCAGCAACACATATTTCAAAAACTGCGACAACTGTGGGTTCATGCTGCAGCCTCCTCAGTGGTTTCTTCGCTTCGGCCGTTCCGCTTAGCCAGTCGTGCCACTACAATGAGCGCTCCAACAAACAGGAAGGCATTTGGCGCCAGGTTGGCGGCGCCATAGGGCACAAGATCTACCGGAATAAGCTGAATACCAAATAGCGTACCAAACGCGATAATCTCACGCAGCACGCCAAGTGCAACTGCTACAACCGAGAACCTCACAACCGCAGGCACCGCAGCTGGCGCGTGCTCGTCGCCGAGACATCCAACATACGCAAGCGGCGTTACACCTAACAACAAAACGTACAACTCTGCACCTGCACTCACCGGAAGCACATAGGGACCAACAGCATAGCCAATGTATGCAAGGCCTAAGCCTAGTGCGACCAGGATAGGGAAAGTGAACTCCGGGCTTATTGTTCCCCGTATTACCTTGGCAACCGCGTAGAGCACCGCGGAAATGACCGCGACACCCACAACCGCGACGACCGCCTCCGCTGCTCGGGCCGTAAGCCCGAGCAATGGGAGGATTCCAAGCAATACGGATTGTTCAAGTAAAGTTAGTTTCTTCACACAATCCTCCTCTTATCGGCCCACAGCATCACGAACCGCGGCCTTAACACCCTCGCTCGTCATGGTTGCACCACCGACAGCATCGACATCCGAACTGTTCGATCCAAAAATCGCGTTCAGCGTTTCCTCAAAGCCGGGATCACTGATGCCCGGGGTTTCGGAATGATTTACAATCTGGATATCTACAATCCAGCCGTCCTCCACGACTACTTCCAGCTCAATGTCACCGCCATACCCTTCACCGACTCCGGTGTAGGTTCCGTCTTCAACAGGACCGGAAACCTCGGCGCCACCCCCTGCAAGGGCATCTTTGACTGCGTCAATAACTCCTTGACTTGTCATTGTGGCGCCACTCACCGTGTCGACATCGGTGCTGTTGGAAGCGTAGATCTGGTTCATGGTTTCCTCGAAGCCTGGATCACTGATCCCAGGAGTCTCGCCATGGTCTAACACCTGTATATCTACAATCCAGCCGTCTTGCACCTGAACTTCGACCTCAATGGGCCCACCGTAGCCTTCGCCGACTCCAGTATAGGTGCCGTCTTCAGGCGGCCCGGCAGGCGCCTCGGCCGCTTCGGCGCCAGGCAGGGCAGACCGCACGGCATCAATCAGGCCTTCACTTGTCATGGTGGCACCACTGACGGCGTCTACATTTGGCGACTGCGCTTCGATGATTGCAGGAATTACTTGTTCAAAGGCCGGGTCGCTAATGCCAGCTGTCTCGGAATGCTCAAGCACCTCAATAGCTGTTAACTCGCCACCCGCAAAAGTCAGCTCCAGCTCAATGTCGCCACCGTAACCTTGACCGACTCCGGTGTAGGTGCCGTCCTCAACATCGGCAAAGCTCACCTCACCGCCACCGGCCCCGACGGCGTCCCGAATAGCGCCCAGCATTGCCCGACTGCTAACCGTTGCGCCCGAGACTACATCAACATTTGTCGTCTGGGCATCAAGTACCGCTTGCCCGACAGGCTCATAGGCACGGTCACCAATCCCAGGAGTCTCACCTTGGTCAGTAACTTCAATTTCAACTGCCTCGCCACCTTCAACCACTACACGAACGGTAATGGTAGACTGGTAACCCTGTGCACTGCCGGTATACTCACCGTCTTCAAGCCCCTGAAAGATTGGACCGCTGGATTCAGCGCCTTCTTCTACATAAAAGTCAAGAATCCGTTGTATTCCACCAGATACCGCACGAGAGGTCACTGTGGCACCGCTGACCATATCTACTTCTGAAAGCGCGCTGCTACCCTCGCCAAACGAGAACCCAAGCATGTTGCCAATGAAGTCCTGCCCCATTGCAAGGGGGCCGATAGTCGCGGTTTCTTTGTGGTCAATGACATGCGCGCCAAAGAGAACCCCTTCGGTATCAAAGGCAGCGGCTATTCGCATGGCTCCACCATACCCGTTAGCGTTTCCAACGGCATAGTTACCAAGAAACTCGGTATCGGAATAGACCTCGTGCATATCAATGTCATCGCTCGTTTCGGGTGGAGTCAGCAAATCCGCCTCCGGGAAATACCGGTGGAGTTGCGCCTCTTCACGAACAGAGAGATACTTTCCCTCATAATTGTTGCCAATCACGCCTCCTACCCCGGAAATAACCAAGAAGACGGCCAATCCAAAACCGACCGTGGCAAGTGTGCGCAGATTACGTTTGCGTTTAATGACCTCGCCAAAACGGTGAATTGGGGCAAATGTCTCAAGGACATAACTGAGCCCATTCATAAGCAGAATTGCAAAGGTTACACCACCGGGGTAGACCGTGTAGCGTCGGATTACAACCGTCAAAACACCAGCACCAACACCAAACCAGAGCTTAGCGTTTCGTGACGCTGGCGAGGTGACCATGTCGGTTGCGATGTAGACACCGGCAAAAATGATGCTTCCGGCCAGAACGGTGTAAACCGGATCCATTCCAAACGCCAGTGCGGCAAGCGCGGCAGATACAATGTAGGCCCCAGTTATATCCCAGCCAATGTAACCTTTCCACAGCAGGAATGCGGCGCCAATAAGACTTGCAATTACCGATGTTTCACCAAGACTTCCGCCAACGTTTCCCAGGAAAAGATCCAGGTACTCAATGCCGCTCGCACTCACAAGCGGTGTAGCACCGGTACCTCCGTCAAAAGGTAGAACCCATTGCGAAATTTCCCGCGGCCATACCAACAGCAGAAATCCACGGCCTACCATAGCCGGATTGAAGACGTTGCTTCCTATCCCTCCGAAAAGCTGCTTTCCAACAACAATAGCAAAGAAAGCACCGACAATCGGTACCCACCAGCTCGAGATTGGCGAGAGCGACAGGCCGAGAATCATTCCCGCCACGAACGCGCTGCCGTCTCCCAACGGTTGCTTTGCATTGAAAGACTTTTTTGCAAACGGGTACTCAAACGCTACCGCCGCCAAGGCTGTACCAAATGTCAGGTACAACGCAAAAGGTCCAAAAAAGACCACGGCCGCAATGGCCGGCGGAAGAAGCGCAAGAACCACGCCCCACATTGTTCGGGGAACACTTTCCTTTCCTCTGAGGTGCGGGCTACCCGTTGTAAGTAATGCCTCTGTGCTCATGCATACTCCTTAGGTCAAATTTATCGCTGATCGCTGATCAGTCCGACGTGTCTGTATCTTCATCATCTTCATATTCAAATCCTTGTTCCTCTTCCTGCTTTTTCTTTCGCCGTTTCCGTGTAATGAGCGCGGTTAGTACAATACTGAGCTCATAGAGCAGCATAATTGGCCCCGCCAGCATCATCTGCGAAACCACATCTGGCGGTGTAAGAAAGGCCGAAAGAAGTACAATAACAAGCAGTACCAACTTTCGGTGTTTCCTCAAAAATGGAGGAGAAACCAGACCAAGTGAACCAAGTAAGACTACCAACAAAGGTAGTTGGTAAACAATGCCAAAAGCCAACAACACCGAGGTGACAAAACCCAGATAATACGAAAAAGAGAACAGCGGCTCAATGCCGGGCGCCGCTATTCGCACAAAAAACTCAAGCGCTAAGGGAAGGACCATGATATACGCGAAGCCGACGCCAACAGCAAAGAAAACCACGCCCATGTACAAGGCAAAAAGAAGATATCTTTGTTCGCGCTTGTCTAAAGCAGGCTTTACAAACTTCCAGAACTGAAAAAGAAAAACTGGTGACGCAAGAGCCAGCCCACAAATTACCGCAATGCGCATGTACGCCACGAAAAGTTCAGGTGGGCTAATGTAAATAAAGTCGAGTCCGCGCGCTGGCGCTTCTATTAAATCAACAATAAAGTCTATAAAGAAGTAGCTACCGATTGCAGCAAGAACAACGGCAAGAGCAGAAATAAAGAGCCTTTTGCGCAGCTCCTCAAGGTGCTCCAAAAACGAGAGCTGTACGTCACCCATTGAATGTGCCAACCTCCGCAATCAGCTTAGGAAGACCGAGATTCCTCGTCAGAACGCTCAGTCTTCACCGATTGGTCGACATTATCTGTCCCGGTCTCGTGCGAAGAGAGCTTTTTTCCTTCTTCCTTAGTATCCTCGTCGTCAGAGCTGATCTTATTTGTATGAGCTTTGAACTCTTTTATCGTTTTGCCCATAGCTCTGCCTATCTCAGGCAGCTTTTTCGGTCCAAAAATAAGCAAGGCTATTGCAAGAATAATTATCAGCTCCATAGGGCCAAATCGTCCAATCATTGTATGTTCTCCTAACCTGAATGGTTTGCAGCCAGCTGTATGTGCGACCGCACTACTCGTCGACTAGCTTTGTTTCTTTTCGTCTTTCTGCGGCTCATCTGAGATTTTTACATCTTCTGAGATCTTGTTAGCCTGGCCTTTAAACTCGTTGATAGCACGGCCAATAGACTTGCCCATCTCCGGCAGCTTAGCTGGGCCAAAAATTAGGAGCGCAATGCTGAAAATAATGACGAGCTCCATGGCTCCGATTCGTCCAAACATATATGGCCTCCAAAAAGCGTGACGCTTAGGTCTACGCGTACATTAGGGATATGGAATGTGGGTTTCATGCCAACTCGGCATTGGTCGAGTGAGCCTGACACAACGTATCTATCGATAGTAGTATACCCGGAGTTTCCGACACCACGCAACCGGAATCACATAGATGATCCGTTACCTACTGTTATCTGTAACATAATTATCGATATAGCGCAAGTTATTTTACTGCTGAGATCAGGTATTCATTGTGATCGCCGGGGGTATTAAGATTGCGAAACAGCTCCCAGCCGGGCGATATTGCCCGCACATCCTGCTCAGGAATGTAGTAGGTCGAGACATCACGAAGAAAGGTCCCGATGGAAGGAATATCACCCTCCAAAATCTTCTCTAGCAGTGGCAGGGCCGCCTGCCCGTAGGCCGCGTGGAAAAACTCAAACCACTTGCCTTGACGCACCACACATGCATCGGGTTCGTGCTCTGCAATAACGGCCCGCAGAAGAGCCGTCATTTTTGGGTCATAGTTAGGCATATCACAGGCGGTCACGTACACATACTCGGCCTCAGTGAAGCGGAGCGCGGCATGGATGCCTGCCAGTGGCCCTTTTCCTGGGTAGATGTCGGATACTGTCTCCACTGCAAGATCTTGGTAGAGCTCCGGACGTGCTGTAACAACCACGACCACGTCGAAATCCTGCCTCATAGTGCGAATCAGCCGCGCCATAAGAGGCTCACCGTTGAAGGTTAGCTCCTGTTTGTCAAAACCCATTCGGGTGCTTTTGCCGCCAGCAAGAATGGCAGCCGCGTTTAATTCCTTCATGAAACATGATGGTAGACCGAACTTTACACGAAAGCAAGACTTATTCCAGTCGCACACTACGGCGTGAGTCGGCAAGCCGGCGCTCTATGTAGTCGCGATCAAGCGCAAGCTCTTGCACCAGTGTACGGAACTGCTCCTCACTCAACAGATTCTCTTCGGCAAACAAAAACAATAAAGCACGCTCGGCAATGCAGAGTACCAGAAGTGCGTTTCTATTCACACGTCCGGCCTCGCCCGTTCCGGTGTAGAGGCGGTCAAACTCCTGCGCAAGCAACGAGGAAGGCAGATCATGCTTTATGGCGTTTAGTTCGTTTCGTAGCCCCTCAAGATCACCGCCCGCGGCCTCCATCCCCAGAGGCTTCAGGGTCAGGTAGGTGTACTCTTTACCTGGAAGATGGTGATGTTCGTCGCACCGTGTGCAGTAGTTCGGCTCAAGCGGGTCGTCGCGATCGGTGTCTCCACCCACAATAATGAGTGGATCAAAGTAGAGTGCCGGACACTCGCGACCATCCACCACATAGTACCTATAGGTGTAGAAAGAGTCCGCTATACAACTCTCGTGCTCACAGTACGCAGTAAGTGGGAATACGTCGGTGGCAAGATCCAGTAACATGCGGGCAGTTGAGTTGAAAATGACCCGGCGAAAGTTCAGAATCAGTGTCGGAAAAATAAACACAAGCCCCTTACGTTGGGACTCCTGCAGCACGACGTACGCAATTCGCTCATCGTAAAAGGTTGCCTCGTCAATAATCCACGTCCCTACCTGAGGATGGTCGTGAATCAACTGCTCAAGCCCAAACGAGTCCTCTATATAGGCAATATTATCACCAAGCCGCTCGTAGCCGCCGCGATACGCAAGCGCGTCGGCGGGCGAGTCCGGAAAACGGGCCTTGTCCAGCGTAGAGCGGATAAAGAACACCCGACGACGGTCCGCGCCAGCGGTGCTGGTAAGCTGTGTCAGAGCGTCGGATTTCGCAAGCGCTACCTGTGAGTCGCGCCAAACTCGCGAGGAGTACTCGGTCTTCCCGGAGCCCATTGGGCCAATAACCAGGATTCGCCGCCCCCCACGAGTGAAGTCAAAGTGATTAAACGCGTGGTGTATGCGGAGTTCCGGAAAGCCAAGGCTCTTCAGAAAGCTCAGCGTGTTCTCATCTCCCATGGAATTCAACGCAACCTCCGTAAACTGTCTTCACTAGCTTCCGCCGGATAAGCGCTGCGGGCTCGAGCTACACTAACGCATTGACGGTTGATCTTCAATGCGGCGCAAGCGTGCCACACGTTGTTCAATGGGCGGATGCGTACTGAAGATCTTTGCAAAGTCATTTCCTGAGAACGGGTTGATAATAAACATGTGTGAGGTTGCCTCGTTGATCTTCATTGGCTGGCCACGCTCGGCAATGTTCTGCATCTTGAGGAGCGCCGACGCAAGCCCGGTCGGGCTTCCGGCAATACGCGCCCCACTTTCGTCGGCAATATACTCTCGCGAACGCGAGATTGCCATGCGAATAATGAGCGCTGCAATAGGTGCGATAATGAGCGCAACGATTTGGAGAATGGCGGCACCAGAGTTATCCCTGCCACCACGCATTCCGCCAAAGATCAGACGATACTGCCCAATCCGGGCTACAAAGGTCAGCGTTCCGGCCATGACGGTCGCTACGGTGCTAATAAGCGTGTCGCGATTCTTAATATGAGCAAGCTCATGAGACAGAACACCGTCAAGCTCTTCCTGAGTCAGCGCCTGCATAATGCCTTCTGTAACCGCTACCGCCGACTTTTTGGGACTTCGGCCGGTTGCAAATGCATTTGGTTGAGTTGAAGGGGTAATATAGAGCGCAGGCATCGGCAAGCCAGCATTTCCGGATAGCCGGCGAACACTTGCGTAAAGCTGTGGTGCGTCGTGCTCCGAGACGGGTCGGGAACGAGTCATCTTGATTGCAAGCGTATCACTAAACCAGTAGGTTCCGAAGTTGAGAAGCAGTGCGAAAAAGAAGGCCATGATAAGCCCTTGCTCCCCGGCAATGGCCCCACCCAACAAAATAAGTATGACGGTCAAAAGCGTCATGAGTAGAAATGTTTTTACGTGATTCATACTGTGTTACTCCAGTCTGTAAGATATCGCAGAGAGCTTGTGCGGACAAGAGCAGTCTAAGAGCACGTCGGTG
Organism: uncultured Spirochaeta sp.; assembly: GCA_964593085.1. Lineage (GTDB taxonomy): Bacteria > Spirochaetota > Spirochaetia > DSM-27196 > SLAA01 > SLAA01. Next base: position 324 of record CAZQIK010000038.1, on the reverse strand, counting down.
CCACAGGGGCACACGCAGAATTGCTGGTTGGAATTGAAGACGGCATTGATGAAGCTTGACCGAGGCGACACGCAACAACTACTATCTCGGCATGTCACAAACCATTGTTGTTGCAATTGGCGGCAATTCCCTTATCGAGAATCCCGCCAACAAGACCATTGCCGCACAGTACGAGGCCTGTAGAAAAACTGCTTCACACATCGTTCCCTTAATCTTAGCTGGCAACCGCGTTGTCATAGTTCATGGCAACGGTCCGCAGGTTGGGTTCATCCTCAGACGCAGCGAGCTGGCAAAGCATGAACTGCACATGATACCGCTTGACTC